>CAMUXX010000093.1 GCA_947164805.1 uncultured Elusimicrobia bacterium
GTTGAAAACTGCTTCTTCATCCTGTAAATTCACGCCGCTTTTTAAAGCTTTCCACCCAAGGCAGCGGTACATTATTCCAGTACTTAAAAAACCAAGTTTATATTCACGGGCCAAAGCCTTTCCCACAGAAGTTTTGCCAACACCTGCAGGACCGTCAATAGCAATTAGAAGTTTTTTATTTGCCATATTACAATTTAAAACCATCTACTTCTGCACCTTTAATTAAGAGTTTTATAGTTTCCGGAGTTGTTGCAAAAGCCAAAGCATTGTCTAGTGTGATTTTGCCTTGCTTGTGTAATTTCGCAAGAGATTGGTCAAAAGAACACATTCCATAATAATCACCGTGTAAAATTGCTTTATTAATTTCGTTAATTTTATTTTCTTCAATACTGGTTTTAATTTGCCCTGTGGGGACCATAATTTCCAAAGCGGGAATTAAGCCACCACCAACTTTCGGCAATAATCTTTGGCATATTACGCCTTTAAGTAAATCACCTAATTGGGATCTTACTTGGTTTTGTTGTTCCGGCGGGAAAGATTCAATTAGACGTGAAATTGTCTGTACAGCATCAACAGTGTGCATAGTAGAAAAGACTAAATGCCCCGTTTCTGAAGCCAATATTGCCGCGCGGACAACTTCAATATCCCTTAACTCACCAAGCATAATAACATCAGGATCTTGGCGCATCGCATATCTTAAAGCGGAAGTATATGATAAAGTGTCAGTTCCAAGGGATAATTGGCTGACTATGGATTTTTGTTCCATATGAATAAATTCAATAGGATCTTCCACTGTTAATATATGGCAAGCCCTATTGCGGTTTATTTCATTTATCATTGCAGCCAAAGTGGAAGATTTACCTGAACCTGTCATACCGGTAACCAAGATGATACCCCTTCTGTTTTCTGTCATTTTTTTCAAAGTATCACCGGGGAGGGATAATTCTTCAAATGAAGGAATATTTAACGGGATATGCCTTATAGCCATGCACATTTTACCGGATTGTCTGAAAACGTTGAACCTAAAACGTCCATGTTCTTTTGCGTCCAAAGCGAAATCCACACTTAAATTCTTTTCAAGGAGCTGTTTGTCCCTTTCTGTCATTATTGAGGAGGCTATATTTTTTACTTCGTCATTTGTCAAAAAGCAATTTTCTATTGCCCTTATTTTTCCTTCTATACGGACAAAGACATTAGAGTTACCCCTAATATGAAGACCTGTGGCTTTGTTATCCACAACGGTTTTTAATAAAGTATTTAAACTTACTGCCATTTATTTAACCTCCTGGTTTTGCCGCTTGATTGCGGGTAAATGTTTCCTAAAATCTATCGGAATCCAACGGTTTGATTCCTGTGTTTTAATTATTTTTGCCGGTGTTTTATTATTAGATTCTTTAGGGAAATTTGTTGCAATAATAACAACTTTTAAAGAATCTTTATCCAAACTTTCATCATAAGTTTTGCCGATTTTAACGAGCGCCATACTGCTGGTATATTGCCTGACGGTATTCATAACTTCTCTTTCTTCACTCATGGCCAGTTCGCCTGAATAGTTGAAAGATACAAGCAAGCCTTTTGCACCGTTAATATTTGTGTTTTCAAGAAGGGGGGATGTTAATGCTTGCTTTAGAGCGGTTATATGCCTGTCCCGGCCGGAAGCTTCGCCTATACCTATCAAAGCACAGCCGGAATGTAACATAATGCGTTTTAAATCATTATAATCAATATTCATTTCTCCGGGTTTTATAATTACTTCGGAGATGCCTTTTACCGCCCTCAAAAGGACATCATCAACCTGCCTGTAAGCGGCGGTGCTTGCCGTTTTTTTATCTATGATTTCAAAGATACGTTCATTAGGGATAATTAAAGTACAGTCCGCATACTGTTGTAATTCTTCAATACCTTTTTGTGCTCTGTTGGCTTTTAAATAACCTTCATAGTTAAACGGGCGTGTGACTACTGCAACTACCAAAATATTATCTTTGTATTTTTCTTTTGCAACTTTCGCCAAAACAGGTGCTACACCGGTACCTGTTCCGCCACCCATACCTGCTGTAATAAATAGAAGGTCTGTGTCAGTAATTAAATCTTCAAGTTCAGCGATAGATTCTTCCGCTGCTTTTTTACCAAGTTCAGGGTCTCCTCCGACACCAAGGCCTTTAAGTAAGCTATTACCTACTTGCAAAAGATAAGGCGCCTTATTTCTTCTCAAATCTTGGGCATCTGTATTTACGGCAATAAAATCTACATCAGCGATACCGGCATCCATCATGTGGTTTATTGCATTTCCGCCACCGCCGCCTATACCAATACATTTAATTTTTGCCTTTTTGCCTTCAAGGCTTTGTAAAGTTCTAAAACTTGCCTCAAACTTATTATTTTCCGCCATATTAACCACCAAATAAATCCGAATTTTTAAAGAAGTTTGTTACTTTCTTAAATACGCTTTTTGAGCGGCTGTCATTTTTTGCGGAACCGTCTGCTATTTCCCTTTTTGCTACAAAATATGCCAAAGAAACCGCAGTTGCATATTTAGGATTTAAAAATTCTTTATCACATTCTACTAAATCTCTTTGAATTGATGAACATACAACTTCTTTGATATTTAAACTTGAACGTGCTTGCTCCTGTATGCCGGGTAAAAGTGAGCCGCCGCCTGTCAAAATTGCAGTACTTGCACAATCATAAAAACCACTTTCCTGTATCTTTTCTTTTACAGCATCAAAAATATCCTGTACACGCGGACGGATAATATCAAGCAAATAATCGCGGTTTATTTTTGTTTCTTTTTGCCCGTAAAGGGGGGAAATTGTAATTTCAGTTTCTCCGTTATAATCGCCGGGGAAAGCAGTGCCGTATTCGGTTTTTATTTTTTCCGCTTCTTTATGAGATATACGTAAAACTTTTGCTATATCGCTTGTAATTAAATCCGAACCCATTTTGATATCATAAGAGCATCGTAAAGCACCGTCAACATAAATTCCGGCAGAGGTATTATCTTTGCCTAAATCTATTATTAAAGCCCCCATTTCTTTTTCTTCTTGTGTTAAGACGGCATCTGCCAAACAAAGTAAACCGTAAAAACGGCCGGTAATATCACACTTCGCACGGTCAAAAGCCTTGTTTAAATTGTTAAAAGTTGCAGTTAAACCTGTGGTTATATGGACATCAACATCTATGGAAGTGGCCTCCATGCCTTCTGGGTTTTTTACAGGTTGCCTGTCAATATAAAACCCTTGGGGAACTGTGCTTAAAATTTCTGAATTATTTTTTATCGGTATGCTTTTTGCTGCAGCGATAGCGTGTTCTATGTCATCAACGGTTATTTCTTTATCCACACGGGCAATATTAAAAGTGCCTTTGCTCGTGAAACTCTCAATATGTTCGCCGCGTAAAGCAATATATAAAGCATTAATATCTGCTTGTGTTGATTCTTCCAAATAATTTATGGTTTCAATAATTGTTGCGGTAGTTTCCCTTATATCTGTTACAATTCCGCCTTCAAGACCTTCACAATTAAATTCTTTACCTGCCAATATTTTTACTACATTTTTTTGTTGGTCAACGGTTGCGGCTACGGCAGTAATTTTGCCGCCGCCAATATCTAATGCCGCTATTAAATTTTGTTTTGCCATTTTACAAATCCTTATAACCCTGTTTTAAGTAAACTTTATCTTTACTGAAATAAGTAAAGTCCACAAAATACGGAAGGGTAAAATCTTTCCCCAATGAAATTCTAAAAATTTCCGTTAAAACGGAAAGTTGTTTTTTTACTTCCTTAAAATCTTTTAACTTAACAGGGCCGAATTTTGTATTGAATTCAGCCGTCTGTTTATTTATATCTATTGAAATATTATTTGTATTTCTTAAAGAGGTTTTATCAATCTCTTTAATAAATTGTACCAATTCTTTGGCCAAAATTTCACTTTCTATTTTAGCATTTAAATAGACATTAAGAAAGCCCTCTTCGTTTTTGGGCTCATCATCTTGGAAAATTTGCCCGTCTTCCGTTATAAAGAAAATATCTTTTTGGGTGAGAATTTGGGCAAAGGGGGTAAATTTTTCTGCAGTAACCACAAGTTCCTTTGTAAAAAAATTTCTTGAAACATTTATGTCTTTTATGTATTTTATATTTTCACTTAAGTAATTTTCCAGTTCTTGTACTTGTGTGCTTGTTATTGCTTTACCTAAATTTATTTTTTGGTTTTTTATTTCTTTTTCTATTTGTGTTTTAAGGGTTTCAGTTGGTGCGATAATATTTATTGCTTTTATTTGCCAAGTTAAAGCAGCTGGGAGTTTAATTTTTTCAAGATAATAATTCCCTTCATGCCATAACAAGAAGGCGCCTTCGGCCAAGGCTAAAACCGTTAAAAATATTGCTATTTTTTTAATACGGTTTTTGCGCACATTGCGCCTGTTGACTGGTCTAAATCTTTTTTTTACGGGTGTGTACATTTTACCATCACAAAATATCGTACTTACATTATATAATATTAAGGCCAATTCCCCTCCTGAGTAGGAGGGGTAGGGGTGGTCTGATCCGCCTTAGGTCTA
>CAMUXX010000094.1 GCA_947164805.1 uncultured Elusimicrobia bacterium
CCCCGCTTAAAAATATCCGGCGGGGATTTTAATTTATACTCTTAATGCGCACAAAAAAGCTATCTGAAATTCATTCTGATTAAAGGCGAATTTAATATTTCTTGAGTAGGTATTAACAATTCCTTAATTTCTGCAGGTGATTTCGATAATATACCATTTGACAGGTCAACATTTATATGATAATTTAAAGCTCTGTCACCATATATTTCATAATAATGAAAATGATATCTTGGAAATTCTTTTACCTGGCTGTATAACCTCTTAGATAAATACGCATATGTTTCTTCAGATAAATAATATTCATGAGGGGCAACACGTATAAATCTTTTATTATCAGCACTGATTATTCTTAAATATCTACCTTTATCCGTAAATTCTGCGGTACAAGGGCTTTTTTCTGTACATCTAAGCAAATCTACATAAGCTTCTAAAGTTTGTTTTGGCTCTCTAGGTGAAAACTTTTTTTTCTTTGATAAATATCCTACTTTCTTGGTACCCTGTTTAGGTAATTGCAAAAGATCCTCTATATTGACATATTTTGTATTAACTTCCTCAATCAAAAAGATATTATTAGAATTAAAATATCCATTATATATTCCATCAGGTGTAAAATATGCTAAATTAAATCTTGATTTCGGATTATTCATAATTCTAACACGATATTTATTATATAAATTTTTTGCTCTCTCTAAAATGGACCGGGCTATAGTGGGATTAGAAGTTTGCAATATAGCCTTAAGCTGTGGGTTTTTAATTATATCCTTTAAATCTCCCCATTTAACACCCATAATTTTGGCTAATTTTTTAGTATTTTCATAGCCGATATTTTTCATCCATGGTTCTGCATTCTCTTCAAAATATTTAATTTCTTTTTCAATGCGTCTTTGGGCCTTCTTAGGAAGATTATCAAAATCTTTCGGATAATTATTATTATGGAACTCTCTTGGTCCTTCCAATTTACTTAATGAGGTTTCTTTAACTTCTCTCTTTAACTCATAATATCTTTCAGTTCCATAATGCTTGGGGGCCGAAGTTCTACCATCTGTTATAATATTTACACCACGATCTCCTATATAATCATGCATAAAATCTTGATTGACGGCAATTCTGTAATCCAACATTTCATCTAACTGCCTTAATTCACGGTCAATTTGCATTTGCATGCGGCGTGTATTTTGGGCAACTTCTAATGCTTTGTCATTATAGTAAGACACTCTCAAAGTTGTAGGAGCTTGCCTTATTCCGTTCACAACAGTTTTTATTTTATTAAAGGCAAATAAAGGTAATAAAAGGACATCATCAATAAAACCCTCCCGCATAAATCTTTTGGCAGTTTGCGCACTGGCAAATATAGGATCAATCTCCTCTGGTTTAAGGGAAGGAGCACACCAATAATTTGTAGCCTTATTTTGCATTAAATCACCAAATTCGTCCACCCAATAGGCAATTTGAATACGCTGTCGCAAGAATAAATCAAGTTCCGTGTTTTGGGTAATCATTGCACGTGTTCCTGCTTTTAAAATTTTTTGTCCTTGATATTCTTCATAATGACCGCCTTCACAAGCGGAGGTAAGTTCATAATATATTTCCAAATCGGCACGAAGATTTTGCCTTATGATATCCCCCAAACGAATGGAAAGCAAGGCCAATGTTGCCTCAAGACCGGCAATATTTTTGTGCTTCGTTTTAGTATACGGCAGCAAATTCATTGCTTCGCCGTTTGCTAACATAAATTGGGTTATGAGAGGTAAAATTATTGCATCTTGATAGTCATATCTAATAGTTTTTTGCGCCTCATCTAAGAAATTTTTTGCCTGACGGGAAAATGCATCATAATCTGCATAATACAAGGCCATTATAAGAGATGCTTTAACTTCACCGTTACTTTTTGAAGAACCGAAATCTTTTGCAAGTAATTTTTGTATTGTATCCGTCGCTTTAGGCAAATTATCTGTTGTTTTTGCTAAAGCAAAATATAAATTTTCATAAGTAATATTTTTTTGGCAACTGTCTTCTTTACATTTGGGGAAAGCCCCTGCCACAGTTGAAATTAACCCCCAACCCTCACAAATATCCGGGTTACATTTACCGATACGGAAAAGATATTTATCAAGTTTCTCAAATAATTCTTCTTTATGGGCTTTGCTGATTACCCCCCTTTCCACTTGTTCAGTTAAAATTTTTGCGGCTAAAATTTTATCATAATGCTTAATTAAAATATCATTAAATTTGTCAATATACTCTGAAGACTTTTGTATATTACCGTTTTTAGATGCTATTTCCGCTTCTTCCTGATAATCAATTAAATTTTTACGAACCGAAAAACTATCATCAATGTTTAAAAAATATTTTTGTTTTTGCTCAAATTCATGAGCATCGGAATATATTTGGTTACGTGCATGCAGGCATCTTCTTTGAATAGCAAGCATTGAAACAGCACTAGGACCGCCATCATAACGATAATTTCCATTGTGATAATCATTTATATGCTTATCACAATCTGTTTTCGCAAAAGCACTTTGGAATAAAAATATACAAAATAAAAAGCAGATATACTTTTTCATACATCCTCTTATATATATTTTTACAATTATTAACGATCATAACAAGGGTAAAAAGACCTATTTAAAAAGTATCAAAAGGCCTATATTACATTTCGCTTACGTTTTTTTTAAATAATCTATAGGCAAATAAAAACATCGTAAAAATGAATATAGGAGATTTTATAAAAAACCCCTGCCTATAAAAGCAGGGATTTTGTTTCCTAAAATTATTATTATTTCTACAATTATAATTATCTGCCGAGCATTGCAAGTAAAATACCGGCCGCAACCGCAGAACCGATTACGCCTGCAACATTTGGTCCCATAGCGTGCATAAGCAAATAATTTTGCTGATCATATTCTTGACCGACTTTGTTTGCAACACGCGCCGCCATAGGAACTGCGGACACACCTGCAGCACCGATAAGCGGATTAACTTTATTTTTAGTAAATAAATTCATAAATTTTGCAATCAAAACACCTGATGCTGTACCAACACAGAAGGCACATAAACCAAGCAACACAATTGCCACCGTCTTAAATTGCAAAAATCTATCTGCTGAAAGTTTTGAACCGACTGCCAAACCTAGCAAAATGGTAACGATATTTATTAACTCATTTTGCATAGTTTTTGCAAGGCGGTTTACAACACCGCATTCCTTAACCAAATTACCGAACATCAAACAACCGATTAACGGTGTGGCATCAGGAATAAATAAAGCACATAAAAGTAAAACCATTATCGGAAAAATAATTTTTTCCCTTTTGCTGACGGGGCGAAGTTGTTCCATCTTGATTTTACGTTCTGCCGGAGTTGTTAAAAACTTCATTATCGGCGGTTGGATTATAGGTACAAGTGCCATATAAGAATAAGCCGCAACCGCAATCGCACCAAGCAAATTAGGCGCGAGTTTTGAGGTTAAGAAAATAGCCGTCGGGCCGTCTGCCCCGCCGATTATACCGATAGAGGCGGCTTCTTTCATACTAAAACTTAAATCGGGCGAAATATTGCCAAGCATCAAAGCACCGAAAATAGTAAAAAATATACCGAACTGTGCCGCCGCACCCAAAAGCAAAGTACGCGGGTTTGCAATTAAAGGCCCAAAATCCGTCATAGCACCAACACCCATAAAAATGAGTAACGGAAATAAGCCCGATTCAATACCAAAGCCGTAAACTTGCCCTAAAAAGCCGCCGAAAGCGGTATGAACAATGCCTGTCGGATCTACAGTTGTTACGCTTAAAGCCGCAATGCCCGCGACGGGAATATTGGAAAGCAAACCGCCAAACCCAATAGGTATTAAAAGCAAAGGCTCAAATTGTTTAACAATACCAAGCCATAAAATTACAAGGCAAACGGCAATCATCACTACTTGCCCCCAGGTGAAATTAGCAAGGCCGCTTGTGCCCCAAAGTGTCTGAAAAGAATTTAAAATATCTGCTAACATAATTCACCTATTTAATCAAAGCAAGCACATTGCCTGTTTGTACTTGGTCGCCTGTTGCAGATGTAAAGTGTATTTTACCTGCTGCAGTTGCTCTGATTTCCATTTCCATTTTCATGGCTTCAATAATAATAACAGTTTGCCCGGCTTGTACACTTGCACCTTCTGCTACGGAAAAACGCATAATTACACCCGGCATCGGGGCTTTAACTTCCGCACCGCCGCCGTTAGAAGTGCTTTCTTTTGCAGGTGTATTGCTTATGCCTTCTTTAACTGAAATATCATAAGTTTCGCCGTTAACTGTGGCTTTATTGTCTTTAAGTTCGACGTTAAATGTTTCCCCCCCGACATTAACCGTAAAAGCATTACCTTTTAAATGTGTTTCGGCAGTAGCAGATTTCTTTTCAACCAAGCATTTTGCTTTACCGAGTAAGAAATCTAACCCTTTATTTACGCCGTTTGCCGCATCATTACACGCTGCAACGATAAAAATATTTTCATCAGTAACAGGTAAATTATTTTTTTCAAGCAATTCTCTTGCCGGTTTAACACCTTTTTTGGGA
>CAMUXX010000095.1 GCA_947164805.1 uncultured Elusimicrobia bacterium
CCCTAAGTTTACCGGCATGTTCAGCGTGTTCTACTTCAATATCGGAAAGTGCCGTTGAACATCTAACACACCAATTAATCAAGCGTTTACCGCGGTAAATATAACCTTTATCCCACCAACTTTTAAAGCATGCAAAAACGGCTTTTGCACGGGCTTCATCCATAGTAAAACGAATATTTGATTGATCCAAAGCCCAACCCATTTTTTGAAATTGATTATAGATAGCATTACCACATTCTTTATACCAATCCCAAACGGTGGAAACGAACTTTTCACGCCCCAAATCGTGACGGGAAAGTTTTTGTTCTTTTGCCAAACGCTTTTCAATAACATTTTGTGTAGCGATACCTCCATGGTCTGTACCCGGTACCCAATTTACGCACTCGCCCTTCATGCGATGGTACCGGACAAGCATATCTTGCAAAGTATTATTTAAACCATGCCCCATGTGCAAAACACCTGTAATATTTGGGGGCGGAATAACGATAGTATAAGGTTGTTTTTTCTCGTCAATTTGGGCTTTAAATAGGCCCTTTTCCTTCCAGATTTTTGAAAGTTTATCTTCTACGTTTTTAGGATCGTAGGCCTTTGGTAATGTTATATTGTTCATATATATATTTTACCATTTTAAGAGAGAATAAAAAATAGGCCTTGTAAGGCCTATTTTATCTTTAAAACATTTTAAATTTAGCGGATATTTGATAAGCGTGTATTGTTTTTTTTGCGTCTTTGTATTAAAAAGTACTCCAAACTTATTTGCCCGCTGCCGAGCATCAAAAAGTTTATAAGTATCACAAAGGAAAATAAAACACCTACTATGTTAACTTTATTAAATGCCCCAGCAAAGAAAAAGAAACCGCTAAATAAACTGATGAACATCAAGCCAAAGCAAGCGGTTTTCCAAGCAATGCCTACCAAAATAAGAAGGCAAAAAATTAAAGTTAATATTACCATCAATGGGCAAAGAAAATGTGCATGAGGTAGACCAATATCAATACCGTTTTGAATAAAAGCGTTAAGATGCAATGCTTCACCCATAGCCAAATAAATAAAAGCAAGGGCGAAAATTATTCGCTCTACAAAAAGCATAATATTTAAGCCCTTGCTTGATAAACTATTCATTAGAAAGAAATCCCGCCGTTTACGGTATAAAATGTTTGCCTTGAATCGTTTCTGTCAACAGCAGCATTAACCGCAATTATACCTACTTTTACCGTTGCACCTAAAGCCAAGTTATCTGTAGCAGTATTGTTATAAGTTTTAAGGTATGTATAATTTGCATAAGGCCTGATAATTTTATAAGTATACCCTAAATTCGCACCGACTGCATATTTTAAGTAACCTCCGGTTACGGCTGCAAAACCAGGGACATCTAACCAAGCAGGGCTACTTACGCCTCTATCATGTGAAAAGTTTAATGCTCTTGTATATGTAACAGATCCGTCAAAACCGCCTTTTGTACCGCCTAAAGAAACATAACCATCTGTTTCTCCGACTTTATAATCAGGATTATAAAACTTATGTTCGGTTTGCCTTGCACCGACACCAAGCGTTAAATTATCAAGTTCAACAATATGAAAGAGCAAAGATTCCAAATTAATTTTACCGTAACCTTCATAAAAATAATTGGAATAATCATTTCTTTTTGGTGTATAAGCACCTTTTACACCAACGCGAACTGCATCCCAAAGCGGAACTTTTGCTTCAACAGCAAGGCCGACTTGGTACATATCATCTTTCATATTATCGCTTTTATATACAGCGGCATTCGGGGCAATAGTAAGGCCGGGTATAAAGGAAAGGTCATAAGAACCTCTACCTACGAAATAACCGTTCTTTCCGCTAAGTGCCGTTACACCGAGTTGCGCAAAAGCGGAAACACTTAAAGCAACTAATGCTAAAGATAAAAATATTTTTTTCATATTATTACCTCTTAATTGCATCTGCATTTTTTGCCTTTTGCGGTAAGGTTCTTTTTATCATCATCTTGTAAGAATTTAGCGTAGTTGCTGAACTTTCTCGTTTTCCAACCTTTTTTATGATAACCGTAGCCGATAATTAAAGGTGCGGCAACAGTTACTTCGCTGTAAACCATTTGTTCAAGGGAGGTGGAAACTTTACCCCAAGAAGATGCTTCTTTTAAAGTGGAACCGGATAAGGCACCGTCTCTAACATCAGCAACGGTAATTTGAACGGCATATTTATGCATCGGGGAATTTGCACCCAAAATTTCAGCCGCGACAACGGTATCTTGCACGAAGTTCTTCGGTACACCGCCTGCAAACATCATAAGGCCGCTTTCTTTTGCATTGATTTTGATTTTAGTAAGTTCCAAGAAATCTTTTGCACTGTCGATTGAAACATGATGTTGCGGATGTTCTGTTTGGTGCGCAACTAAACCGAAACCGGCAGAGCAGTCTGAAAATGCAGGAACAAATACAGGTACGCCGTATTTGTAAGCATTGTATAAAATGCTGTCTTTACCTTTTTTATTTTTCTCTAACCATTTACCGATTTCCCATAAAAATTCACGTGAAGAATAGGGGCGCGGTTCCAAAGATTCGGCAATAACACGGATTGTTTCATCACATTCTTTAAGTTCATCTTCATTAATATAGGTATCATAAATGCGGTCAATATGAAGATCGCGGAGCAAATTATCATCTGCATTATGAGGGGTACCTTTATAGTGTTTGTAACCGAGGGCTTCAAATAAATCTTGGTCAATCATGTTTGCGCCGTTGGAAACTATAGCATCAACCATTTTATTTTGGATCATATCAACAATCATTTTCTTAAGCCCGGCTGAAACTAAAGAACCTGCTATACATACGAAAATACAACAGTTTTTATCTTTGAGCATTTTGTCATAGATGACTGCTGCGCGGTTTAAATCGCGGGAAGTATAGGCCATATTTGCCATATCTTCGACTAAGGGTACGACATTGTGTTTTTTAATGTCTATATGTTTGATAGTTTCTTTCAAGAAACTTTTTTGTGTTGGTTTCATTTACACTTTCTCCTAATTACAATATAAACATTTCCGCTAGGAGCACAAGCGCACACACAACTTGCACTCATAATTGCTATAATGTTTAATATATTATATAAATTTGTGAGGCATTTATGTACCCTAATTTAAAAAAGACCGATTTACCCGTCTGGGAAGCTATTGAAAAAGAACTTGATAGGCAAAGAAACCGCATTGAACTTATTGCATCAGAAAACTTTACATCACCATCTGTTATGGAAGCACAAGGCAGTATTTTAACAAATAAATACGCTGAGGGCTACCCCGCAAAACGTTATTACGGCGGTTGTGAATATGTTGATATTGTTGAAAGTTTAGCAATAAACCGCGCTAAAGAATTATTTAAAGCCGAAGGCGCAAACGTGCAGCCGCACAGCGGTGCGCAGGCAAATTTGGCGGCATATTTTGCATTAATAAATGTAGGTGATACCGTTATGGGTTTAAACCTCTCCCACGGCGGACATTTAACACATGGGCATCCTTTAAATTTCAGCGGGAAATTTTTCAAGATGTTTGAAATAAATGTAAGAAAAGATACTGAAGAAATTGATTACGACGAAGCCTATAAAACCGCACAAAGTGCAAAGCCGAAATTAATTATGGCAGGTGCTTCAAATTATTCCCGTATTTTTGATTGGGCTTATTTAAGAAAAATTGCAGATTCCGTAGGTGCATATTTGGTTTGCGATATCGCACATTATGCCGGCCTTGTTGCAGCAGGTGAATATCCAAGCCCTGTGCCATACGCAGATATCGTGACAACCACAACCCATAAAACTTTACGCGGACCGCGCGGAGGTTTGATTTTGTGTAAAGAAAAATATTTAAAACAAGTTAATTCTTCCGTTTTCCCGGGTATACAAGGCGGGCCTTTAATGCATGTTATTGCAGGCAAAGCGGTTTGTTTTGGTGAGGCCTTAAAACCCGAATTTAAAGAATATCAAAAACAAATCAAAAAAAATGCACAGGCATTATGTGAGGAAATGAAAAAGCGCGGTTACCGCATTGTAGCAGGCGGAACAGATTGCCATGTTTTTTGTGTTGATTTAACTTCTAAAAACATTACCGGCAAAGCAGCCGAAGCCGCACTTGATAAAGCAGGCATAACTTGCAATAAAAATACTATTCCGTATGATACACAAAAACCGTTTATTGCAAGCGGTATCAGGCTTGGTACACCTGCGGTTACAACACGCGGTATGAAGGAAAAAGATATCTTGGGAGAGTGATAGGAGATGTTATTGACTATTTCACCCCAACCACAAAAATGACTGTAACTTATAACAACAAAGAAATCTTCAATGGA
>CAMUXX010000096.1 GCA_947164805.1 uncultured Elusimicrobia bacterium
ACCATGTTACACGGTGAAGGTATTTCCCGCGAATCTTGTTTAATTACAATGGGGGTTGACAGTAAAATTGTTGAAAAGAGCGGTACTTGGTTTATTTATAATGGTGAAAAGTTAGGCCAAGGTGCCGAAAATGCCCGCCAATACTTGAAAGACAACCCGGAACTTGCCCAGCAAATTGAAGATAAATTGAAAGAGATTTATCTTGGTACAGGTGCACCGCTTCCGACAAGTAAAAAGAAATAATTTATTGTTAAAAAATACAAAACTACCGTGGGGAAACTTACGGTAGTTTTTTCTTGCTAAAGCGAATAAAAACTGTTATCATATTTAAAAGGAGTTTTTTATTTATATGTAGGGTTAAACGCCCTAATAAGTTTAATCTGTTTTTGGAACTGTAAAAACAGTTCCCTTTTAGAAATAAAGGTATCTCAAAGACCAAAAACAGTCGTCAAGAAATAGGAGTATCCGACGGGAGAAACTATTTCAAATCTCTTTGCTTTCTGCAAAGGGTACGGCTGTCGTTTTTAAGGGACTTTGAGATACTTAAACACCTCAGCCGTTTTTATTGGCTGAATTTATGAGGGTAATTTATGATAAACAATATTAAAGAAAGAATAAAAGAGTTAAGCGAAATAATAAAAAGAAATCCCGAAGTAAAAGAACTGTATATTGAAAGGGCCAAAGTATATGATGAAATTAAAGATTATAAAAAAGCCGTTGCAGATTTCAAAAAAGCATATCCCGGTTATTATGCTTGCGAAAACATAATAAAAGTATGTGAAAGTATCGGACTTAAACAAGAAGCGGAAAAACTTTATACCAAAGCAATAAATGAAGATAAAAATAATGTTCTCAAATACATTGACAGATTACATTTTTATATGCGCACAAAACAAATTGAAAAAGCGATATCAGACTGCAGGGCAATACTGGAACTTTCCCCGGAAGATAAAACCATATTGGCCCTTAAAAAAATATTGATTAGATAATAAAATAAAACTATACCAAAAAGAATTAGACAGCAAAAAGCAGAAAGGTCAGAACTTTTCCTTTAACTCCCTCTAATTTTATATAATATAAATATATAGCAGTATAGGAGAAATTATATTATGAACCATTCACCCCTTCAAGCAGAAAGAATTAAATTTAAACCCACTTTGCCGGCCGTATTAAAAAACGGTGCAGCGGCAATAAAAGTCAAAATCGGTAAGCCTACAAAAAGTGTGGCAGACCAAGCAAAAATTAAAGCAATGTTTCCTAATACCTATGGTATGCCGGAAATCACTTTCACTAAAGGCAAAAATGCCGAAGCAAGTAAAAAAGTTATAAAAATGGCAGTTGTTTTATCAGGCGGGCAAGCACCCGGCGGACACAATGTTATTGCAGGTATTTTAGACGGCCTTAAAAAAGCAAATGCAAAAAATAAATTATACGGTTTTTTGGGCGGCCCAAGCGGTATACTTGAAAATAAGTTTGTTGAAATTACCCCAAAACTTATGGCTGATTACAGGAATACCGGCGGTTTTGATTTAATACAGTCCGGCCGCACAAAAATTGAAACACCGGAGCAACTTAAAACCGCAAAAGAAAATATTTTGAAAAATAAATTTAACGCACTTGTAATTATCGGCGGTGATGATTCAAACACAAATGCCGCTGTTATTGCCGAATATTTTAAGCAAGAAGGCGTTAAGGTTAATGTTATCGGCGTACCGAAAACCATTGATGGCGATTTAAAGAATAGTCAAATTGAAACCTCTTTCGGTTTTGATACAGCCACAAAAATTTATGCGGAACTTGTCGGTAATATTTGCCGCGATGTTAATTCTGCCCGTAAATATTGGCACTTTGTCCGCTTAATGGGCCGCAGTGCTTCCCATATCACTCTGGAAGTTGCTTTAAAAACACATCCGAATATCACTTTAATCGGCGAAGAAGTTCTAGCACAAAAGAAAACTTTATCACAAATCGTTAACGATATTGCTAAAGTTGTTGTTGACCGCTCAAAAGCAGGCAAAAACTTCGGTGTTGTTTTAGTTCCGGAAGGTTTAATTGAATTTATTCCGGAAATGAAATCTTTAATTTCCGCATTAAACGATTTACTTGCAGATAATGAAGCAAAACTTTCCAAACTCAATACAATTAAAGAAAAGAAAGCATTTATTATTTCCAAACTCCCCAAAAATTTGGCGGCTTTAATGGAATCTTTACCCGAAGGTATTGCAAACCAACTTATGCTTGACCGCGATCCGCACGGTAATGTTCAAGTTTCTTTAATTGAGACGGAAAAACTTTTAATTGAAATGCTGAAAACAAAATTAAAAGAACTCAAAAAAGCAGGCAAATATAATGGCAAATTTTCAACCATAACACACTTTTTCGGTTATGAAGGGCGTTGCGGTATACCCTCAACATTTGATGCAACTTATACTTATGCTTTAGGTTACAATGCCGCAGTTTTAGCACTTAATGATTGCAGCGGTTATTTATCATCCGTCAGAAATTTAACTAAAAAAACAGATGCCTGGGTTTGCGGTGGTATACCTTTAACCATGATGATGAACGTTGAAAAACGTAAAGGCAAAGATAAACCGGTCATCCGTAAAGCATTAGTTGAACTTAAAGGGAAACCGTTTAACTTCTTAAAAAAGAATCGTGAAGATTGGGCTAAAAATGACCGCTATACTTTCCCCGGTCCTATTCAATATTTCGGTCCGTCCGTAGTTACGGAAATGACAACTATAACCTTACTCTTGGAGCATAAATAAAATGGAAAACAATCAAAAACTTTCCCCGCTTGACGAAATTATAAAACATAAAAGGGAAGAAATTGCCGCCTTAAAAGAAAGCGGTTTTAATCCCTATCCTGCGCATGTTGACCCAAAACAAACCTGTGCCGAAGCAAAGGAACTGCCGGAAAATACCGAAGTTGCGGTTGCCGGCCGTTTGGTACAGCTTCGCTCCATGGGTAAAGCAGCATTTGCACACATTAAAGATGTTACCGCAAAAATGCAAATTTATGTGCAAAAAGATTCACTTGGGGATGAACCTTACACATTTTTTAAAAAACATATTGCCGTAGGTGATTTCGTTTTAGTTAAAGGGCATTTATTCTTAACTAAGACGGGCGAAAAAACAATTAAAGCAACAAGCGTTGATTTAATTTCCAAAGCAGTCCGCCCTATGCCGGAAAAATTTCACGGCTTACAAGATACGGAAATCCGCTTTAGGAACCGCCACCTTGATTTAATTTCAAACGAAGATGTGAAAGAAATTTTTGTTAAAAGAGCAAAAATTATTTCTTCAATTCGCAAAACTTTAGACGGTAAAGGTTATTTGGAAGTTGAAACACCGACTTTGACCGCAAGTGCCGGCGGTGCAATTGCAAAGCCTTTCCAAACTTATCACAATGCTTTGAAAATTCCTTTGTATATGCGTATTGCTTTGGAACTTTACCACAAACGCCTTGTTATCGGTGGGCTTGATAAGATTTACGAAATCGGCAAAATGTTCCGCAACGAAGGTATTGATACAACACATAATCCCGAATTTACCATGATGGAACTCTACCAAGCATACGGTAATGTTAACACAATGGCAGATTTGTTTGACGAACTTATCGGTAATGCCGCAAAGGCAATCGGTGTAACAAAAGTTAATTACCGCGGGCATGAAGTTAATTTGGTGCCGCCTTTTAAACGCGTTTATTTGCCTGAAGTTTGGAAGGAAACTTTCGGTGAAGATATACATAATATTCTGGACGGCCGCCATTTCAAAAAACCCGAACTTGTTGCACTTGCTAAAAAAGCCGGTGTTAAGTTTGACGAAAGTGAAGCGGCAAACAAAATCTTTGACGCAGTATTTGATGAAAAGATTGTTTCAAAATATTCAGACCCTGTTTTTGTTATGGATTACCCAACGGCAGTCAGCCCGTTTTCCAAAAACAAACCAGGTGATCCAGCCATCGTTGAACGATTTGAGGCCTTTGTTGCAGGCGGCCAGGAAATTGCAAATGCTTACTCCGAGATCAATGACCCTGCTGACCAATACCAACGCCTTAAAGACCAAGCGGCGGAAAAAGCAAAAGACAGCAAAAACGAAGATGCCGACATTGTTGATATGGACTATATTATCGCAATGGAATCCGGTATGCCACCGACAGGCGGTATGGGTATAGGTATTGATAGGATTTGCATGATGTTAACTGCGCAAGATTCTATTAGGGAAATTATATTATTTCCTACCTTAAAACCGCAAGAAACAAAAGAAGAAACTAAATAATATTTTGTTTTGGTTTTAAATTTACCCCAGCGTTAATTTTTTAGCGCTG
>CAMUXX010000097.1 GCA_947164805.1 uncultured Elusimicrobia bacterium
AATAGGCCAACATTACGGTTGGCGTATGGCTTTCTACATTTTGGCAATGCCGGGTTTTTTACTTGCTGTTTGGGCTTTTGTCTATATTACAGATAAACGGAAAACTACGCAAGAAGAAAAAAATCAAATAAAAATCTCAAATTACTTACAATTTTTTAAAAGCAAAAGTTTTGTTTATGTATGCCTTGCCGAAGCAATGGCAACTTTTACACTAGGCGGTCTTGCTGCGTGGATGCCTACATATTTCCACAGATATTATGGTTTTTCCGTAGCGGAGGCAGGCACAAAATTCGGCTTAATGATAATTATCTCCGGCCTAATAGGTACTTTAGGCGGCGGCATACTTGCCGACTTTTCAAATAAATTTACCAAAAAAGCTTATTTTTACACAACTTTATTCGGTTATATGATGGCTTTGCCCTTTGGGCTTTTAGGGCTTTTATGTGAAAATCAAACACTTGCCTTGCTTTGTTTTGGTATAGCTATGAGTTTTGTTTTCATGCAAACAAGTTTAAATGCGGCAATTATAAGCATAACTTCCTTAAAAATAAGGTCTATGGCTTTTGCCTTCCATATTTTTGTTATTCATGCCTTGGGGGATGCACTTTCCCCTATGACAATCGGCAAAATTTCCCAGGTATTTGACTTACAGTTGGCTATTTTTATAGCCATATTCTTTTTAATACCGGCAATAGTTTTTTGCTACTTTGCCGGCCGCACCTTTAAAGGGCAAGAACTTTAAAAAATATGTTAAAATTGTTTTATGGGTGTTACGGAATCTAAAGAAAATTATTTGGAAATCATACACATTTTGTCTAAGGAACAAAAAGAGGTGCATGCCGTTGATATTGCAAATTACCTAGGTTTTGCCAGGGCAAGTGTAAGTATTGCCTTAAAAACACTAAAGGATGAAAAATATATTATCGTAGATGATAACTTACATATTACATTAACAAAAAAAGGCAAGGCAGTTGCAAAAAAAGTTTACGATAAACACCAAACCCTGTCCACCTGGTTTATGTTTATGGGGGTAGATGAGAAAACCGCCCTCAAAGATGCCTGCAAGATTGAGCATATAATATCGGAAAAAACTTTCCAAGCAATTAAGAGGTTTCTCAAGAAGTAGGAAGTCTGCAATTTGAGTTTTTTGCTAGCGGCGTCTTTCTGGTAAATTTTGATTTTTACTGCGATTTTACAAGAGCGTAAACCCATAGCGTGTGAGAATAATATCGCGCCGCGCAAAATTAAATAAAGCCAAACCGTGCGCATAAGCCTAGCAAGTATTTTGGAGATAATTTAAATTTTTTCTTTGACGACGAATACCCAGAAGTATAGGAGCGGAGCGACTTTCGGTATTCTAGGAAAAGAAAAATTTAAATTAGCCCAAAAGACGCCGCTAGCAAATAATGAAAACTGCAAATCATTCCATTCGTAAAGACACAATGCGTAAAATAAGATATAATATATAAGTATGATAAACGAAAAATTACCCCCACAAGCATTAGACGCCGAAATGGCACTGCTCGGATCTATGATGATTGAACAAGACGCCCTTGAACGTGCTGTCGGTATAGTCAGTGCAGAACATTTTTATAAAACCGCACATCAAAAAATATTTACGGCAATGAAAACTTTAGCCGATAAAGACCAGGCGGTTGACCTTATTACAGTAACCGAAGAACTTAAACGCCTTGGCTTTTTGGCCGAAATCGGCGGGGAAAGATATTTGGCGGAACTTATGTCAAAAGTTTCCACCGCGGCACATGTGGAACATTATGCAAAAATCGTTTATGATACAGCACTTGTCCGCGAACTTATCAAGATTTCCACCTCCACCGTTGAAAGTTGTTACAAAGATACGGACCAGGAGCCAAGTGATTTAATTGATGAAGCACAAAGCAAACTTTTCACTTTAAACCAAAAACAGGTTAAACAGGGGCTTGTATCTACAAAAGATATGTCCCAAGAAGCGATGGATCAAATTGAAAAACTTATCGTAAATAAAGATCCTATCAAAGGGGTGCCGACGGGTTTTACGGAATTTGACACAATGACAGGCGGTTTAAGGAAAGGCGATCTTATTATCCTTGCCGCACGCCCTTCACAAGGTAAAACCGCAATGGCTTTAAATATTATTCAAAATGCACTTGATAAGAATTTCCCGGTTGCTATGTTCTCTTTAGAAATGGGACGCTTTCAAATTTACCAAAGAATGGTTTGCACCGCCGCACAAGTTAGTTTACACAATGTAAGCACTGGCGTTTTCCAAAAATCAAGATGGCGCGAACTTTCAACAAAGATTCAGAAACTCGGCGAACAACCGCTTTTTATTGATGATACACCTGCCGTAACTATTACGGAAATCCGCATGCGCGCACGCCGTTTAGCACGTGAACTGCAAAAACAAGGCAAAGAACTTGGGCTTATAGTAATTGACTATATCGGCCTTATCCGCAGCGGAAAAGCAAAAGTAGAATCACGCCAACAGGAAGTTTCCGAAATTTCAAGAATGTTGAAAGAACTTGCCAGGACAATGAATGTCCCCGTTCTTGCACTTTCCCAACTTAATAGAAATACCGAAAAGGGTCGTGCCGATAACCGCCCACAACTTTCAGACTTAAGGGAATCAGGCTCTATTGAACAAGATGCCGATGTTGTTGCCTTAATACACCGTGAAGGTTATTATAAATGGAATGACGAATCTTTAAGGAATAAAGCAAATTTAATTTTAGCAAAACAACGTAACGGCCCGGTCGGTACCATTGACCTTAATTGGTACAGCGAATATACCTTGTTTACCAATCCGGCCCTTGTCAGTGATGAAGAAGCCGCAGTAGCTATGGCAGCCCCCGGCGATATACCGCTATGATGATACCAATCCTTCGCCCTACAATCGCGGAAATTAATTTAAATGCTTTAAAGAATAATCTTTTAAAAGCTAAAAATTTAATTATCCAAAGAGCGCAAGGTAATACAAAAATCTTACTTTTGGTAAAAGCAAATGCTTACGGGCATGATGCTGTGCTTGTTTCCAAATATGTGCAAAACAATAAACTTGTAGATTTTTTGGGGGCTGCATCAATAGAAGAGGGCATGGTACTACGCAAAAGAGGGATAACTTTACCTATTTTAGTACTTGGCAGTATTTGGCCTTTTGAGTGCTTTGAATACGCAATAAAAAACCAATTATCGGTAGCCATCGCAAGTGTTAGGGCGGCGAAATTTTTGGCGGAACTTTCCGCTAAATTAAAACTTAAAGCCTATGCCCATGTCAAACAAGAAACAGGCATGAACCGCATAGGTTCACGCAAGCCGGCCGCAATAGAAATACTAAAAATTTTAAATGCCGCACCTTATGTGGAAGTGCAAGGAACTTTTAGCCACTTTGCAAAGGCAGATGATGCGGAATATTCTAAACAGCAATTTGCTTATTTTACCGAACTTTTGGAAGAAGCAAAAGACCAGAATCTAAATACGGGTATCAGGCACTTATCGGCTTCTCAAGCTTTCTTGAATTTCCCTAAAGCACAATTTGATATGGTACGCCTAGGCCACCTTGCCTATGGTTTGGAACCGGGCTTTGAGCCGATACTCTCTCTAAAATCAAAAATAGTATTTATAAAAGATATCAGGGAAAATGTATCTGTCGGCTATCAAAGAACATTTATTACTAAAAGGCCTTCAAAAATTGCGACCATACCTATAGGGTATGGGGACGGTTACCCGCGTGCTTTATCAAATAAAAGCGAAGTAGAAATTTTAGGTAAACGTTGCCCGCAGGTTGGCAATATCACTATGGATATGATGATGGTTGATATTACCGAACTAGGCGATATAAAAGTCGGCACCGAAGTAACATTAATAGGTAAGAATTTGCCTGCTTTGGAACTTGCAAAAAAATGCGGAACTATTGACTATGAAATATTAACATCTATTGCACGCCGTGTTCCGCGTATAGGGGTTTAAATGTTTAAAAAGACGGGAAAATTCTTAATTTTCTTTTTTACTCAGTTCGGTCAAGCAACCGAAATGATTAAAGATGCCGCTTTTTGGTTTTTTAAAACCCCCCTTGAAGTTAATCAAACCCTGCAACAAATAGTTAAAATCGGCGTTGAAAGTATACCCGTCATTTTAATGACTGGTTTATTTGTGGGTATGGTGCTTGCTTTACAAGCAGGGAATACCATGCAAAGTATTTTAAGCGAACCTCTATATATCGGTTTGCTTGTAAGTTTTTCATTAGTACGCGAACTTGGCCCGGTGCTGACTGCTTTTGTGCTTTCAGGCCGCGCAGGTGCTGCAGTTACTGCCGAGAT
>CAMUXX010000098.1 GCA_947164805.1 uncultured Elusimicrobia bacterium
AAATTCCAATAGCTTTTACTTTTCCTTCTTTATTCAATTTTTCAAGGTCTTTCCTTAAGTTTTCGATATCAGCACCTTTTTTGCCGATAACTACACCCGGGCGAGCAGTATGAATATTTACTCTTAAGAAAGAACCGGCTCTTTCAATGCTTACAGCGCTTACTGCTGCGAGCAAGAAACGGCTTTCAACAATTTGCCTGATTTGGAAATCTTCCATAAGTAAAGCAGGCATATTTTTAGGGGCAAACCATCTGCTTTGCCAATCTTGTGTGTAACCAAGGCGTAAACCTTTGGGGTGTATTTTATGTCCCATTATTTATGCCCTCCTTTAATATCACTGACCGTAACGGTTAAGTGACAAACGTTCCTCTTATAAGGCATTGCCCTTCCTTGCGGGCCGGGCTGTATTCTTTTAAGGTTTTTCATAGGGCCCATATTGGAGTAGGCCTCTTTGATATAAATTTTGGTTAAATCAAGTTTATTACCTAATTTAACTTGCAGGTTTGCAGCAGCAGCATTGATGGTTTTTTGAACCATATCGCTACAGCGAAGGCCGCTAAAAGGAATAATACCTTGAGAGGCTTTTACGCTTTTGCCACGAACTAGGTCTAACAGTAAACCAACTTTTCTGCTACCAAACCTTTGAAATTTTGCTTTGCTAGTTGCTTCCATTTGTCAAAACTCCTATTTCAAGGCCTTAGACTCTTTAGTCATGCCGCCGTGACCTTTAAACATACGGGTGAAAGCAAATTCACCGAGTTTATGGCCAATCATCCTTTCTGTTACATAAACAGGCAAGAATTTATGCCCGTTGTGTACTAAGAAAGTATGCCCGACAAACGCAGGAACAATAGTGCAAGCACGGGCCCAAGTTTTAATGTTTTTCTTATCATTAACGCCTTGTGCTTCCACTGCTTTTAATAAGTTTTGGTCTACATAAGGACCTTTCTTTGTGCTTCTTGACATAATTATTTAGCTCCTGAAGTATTGCTGCGTCTATCTTTAACAATCATCCAATCCCAGGTTTTGGCCGGGCGGGTTTTTAAACCCCTTGTCATTTGGTTCCAAGGAGAGCGTGGTATATTACCACCTTTACTGTGGCCTCTACCACCACCCATTGGGTGATCTACAGCGTTCATTGCGTTACCGCGAACGGTCGGTTTAATACCGCGATGTCTATTTCTGCCGGCATTACCGATTACAACATCTTTGTGTTCTAAGTTGCCGACTTGGCCTATAGTTGCACAACAATTTTCCGGAATAAGTCTGATTTCACCGGACGGCATTTTGACGTGGGCATAACCACCGTCACGTGCCATAAGTTGTGCTTGGGCGCCAGCTGTTCTAACTAATTGTGCGCCTTTACCTTCTTTAAGCTCTAAAGCATGGATAAAAGTACCTTCGGGAATATTTTTCAAAGGAAGGCAGTTACCCACTTTAATATCTGCATTGGGGCCAGACATTACGACATCACCGACTTTTAAACCAAGGGCGTGAAGCATATATTGCTTATCGCCGTCGGCATATTTTAAAAGGCAGATTCTGGCAGACCTGTTTGGATCGTATTCAATTGATACGATTGTAGCAGGTACACCATGTTTTGCTCTTTTAAAATCAATTTTTCTATAGGCTTGTTTATGACCGCCGCCGATGTGGCGAACCATAATCATACCTGTATTGTTTCTACCGCCGCTTTTCCTGAGGCCTTTGGTAAGTTTCTTTAAAGGTTTCTTACTTGTGATCTCTGAAAAGTCAGCAACCGTGATAGTTCTCCTCGACGGAGTATACGGTTTGAATGTTTTTATAGGCATATTAGTAATTCTCCTTATTACTTAGAGACTGCTTCTGCAGTATCTATTTTATCGCCTTTTTTCAATGTGACGAAGGCCTTCTTTAAATCAGGCCTTTTACCTTCAAAACGTCCCATTCTTTTGACTTTACCGCGAAGAACAGAGGTTGTAACCCTTTCAACTGTTACATTGAAGATGGTTTTCACTGCTTCGGCAATTTCGTGTTTATTGGCATTTTTTGCAACCAAAAACACATACTTATTATCTGTATCTCTTAAAACTAAACTCTTTTCTGTTAAGAGAGGTTTCTTTAAAATATCATATACTCTTGACATACCATTCTCCCTTATTTAGCTAATTTCTCAATGGCTTCTTTGGTAAAAATGACTTTTGTAGAATTTAAAACTACATAAGCATTTAAATCAGTAGGAACCATTTTTTTTAAGCCTGCAATATTGCGGCTTGCTAAATCAAGTTTAGCGTCTTTAGAAGTAACGAGCAAAGGTTTTTTGCCTGCTTCTAAAGTTTTCAATACTTCTGCAACTGCTTTGGTTTTGGCATCTTTTAAATCAAATTTTTCCAAAACTAAAACATTATCGGAAGTATATTTTGAGGTCAAAGCAAGTCTGCGTTTAGCGGCCGGAAGGTCAATCCTGAAGGATCTCGGTGTAGGCCCGAAAGCGACACCACCGTGCCTCCAGATAGGTGAGCGCATAGAACCATGACGTGCGCGCCCTGTACCTTTTTGTTTCCAAGGTTTTTTACCTGTACCGGAAACTTCAGCACGGGTTTTAACATCTGCCGTACCTGAGCGTTGATTAGATAAAAAAGCGGTTATGACTTCGTGCAAAAAAGTCGGGTTCGGTTTAACACCAAATAAAGCTTCCGGCAAATTGATTTTGCCTACTTCTTGGCCTTTTGTATTTAAAAGTTTTGTTTCCATAATTACCGCCTATTTCTTCTTGGCAGCTGCTTGTGCCGCTTTAATGTTGGCTGCTTTAGAGGCAGACAATTTTTGCTGTTGTGCAACTGTCACATGTTTCTTAAATTTAGAAGTTTCCAAGACAGATACAATCGTACCCTTTGCACCGGGGACGGATCCTTTTAAGAAAATAAGATTATTTTTGGGATCAACTTTAACAACTTCTATCTTTGAAACTGTAGTTGTGGTAAAGCCGTAATGACCGGCCATTCTTTGACCTGATAAAACTTTACCTAAAGAACGTCTTGAAGCAAGACCGCCTGGTGCTCTTTCTCTATCTGAAGCACCGTGAGATGCAGGTTGCCCTGCAAAGCCGTGCCTTTTCATAGCACCGGCAAAACCGCGGCCTTTAATTTTCCCTTGGACGTCCACATAATCGCCTTCTTTAAAGATAGCGCCTAAATCAATAATTTGACCTACTTCAAAACCTGCAATATCATTAACTCTGCATTCTTTAATATGTTTAACCGGTTCAACACCGAGTTTTTTGAAGTTACCCAAATCGGGTTTGTTTAATTTGCTTTCTTTAACTGTACCGAAACCTAAAGCAACGGCTTTGTAACCGTCTTTTTCTTCGGTCCTGACTCTTACAACTTTACACGGCCCCGCTTTTACGACGGAAACGGCATTTAAATTGCCTTTGTCGTCAAACAATTGCGTCATACCTAACTTTTCACCTAAAACGAAACGCAAGGTTGCAGGGGCTGTTTTAACGGCTGCCTTCGGGGCTTCTTGCACCGGGGCAGTTTGGTTATTTTCCTGTTCTGACATTTACTTTTTCCTTTTTGGCTGCATCATAAAATTTATTGTTAAATTTTACTGCATCACCCTAATTTTTACTGACGCAGAGTTCCACTGTTTTCTGCGCCTGCCATAAGGCACTTTTATAAAAGCAATTAATTGCTTTTTATCGCCACATCAACACCGGCGGGGAGGTCTAATTTCATTAACTCATCGACGGTTTTGGCTGTGGGGCTCTTAAGATCAATCAAACGTTTGTGAATACGCATTTCAAACTGCTCTCTGGATTTTTTATCGGTATGCGGGGAACGAAGCACCGTATACTTTCTAATTTTGACAGGGAGTAATACAGGGCCTGCAACGATGGCGCCTGTTTTTTTAGCAGTTTCTACGATTCTGGCAACAGAGTTGTCCAACATTCTGTAATCATAAGAGCGAAGTTTAATGCGGATCTTTTCTTGACCGCTTAACTTTGCTGTTTTTTTGGTTTGTTTTTCTGCCATAATTTTCCTTACAAAAATCTTTCTTACTTTCTTTTTGCTTTAATTTTTACCGTCTGAATTTTATTTTAATTTAGCGCGGTAAAAGCACCAGCCCACACACTTTTATGTGAGGACTGCCGCCGCAAACACTTCCACTCAGTACAATAGAAATTATACCAAATTTAGAAGACCTTTGCCCCCAGTATCATATAGACTTAGGAACTTAGATACAAAAATTATAGCATAAAACAAATTACTGTGTCAACACAAAGGAATGTTTTGCAATTTAAGTTCTGTGCTAGCAGCATCTTTGGGGTT
>CAMUXX010000099.1 GCA_947164805.1 uncultured Elusimicrobia bacterium
AACTGTGTATTTGGTGTAAGACCGTGTAAAACAAAGCGGTGGCTTCTGGAAGGGGCTGAAAGAGCCATAAGCTGATTGCATTTTCCCAGTGGGCCGTACTCAAGCCAAGCGGGAGTTACTTCCGTTGCAACAAACTTAACAATTGCACTTTTTTGTTCAACATCTTCGGTGTAAGGGCCTTTTACAATTTCCGCAGCGCCGGCGGATAAACTCAAAAGTAAAAAGAAAATAAAAGTTAAATATTTCATAATTAAAGAGGTATATTTCCTTTAGATTCATTGGTTTTGGCAACTCTCTTTTTAGCCAAAACTTTCAAAGCACGGATGATAATACTGCGTGCTTTGGAAGGCTCAATAATTTCATCTATTGAACCGCTTGCCGCCGTCTGATAAGGTGAAGCAAATTTTTGTGCATACTCTTTAGTAAGTTTTTCTTTAAGTTCTTCAGTCTTATCTTTTGCAGATGCTTTTAATTCTTTAGCATACAAAATTTCAACAGCACCGCGCGGGCCCATTACGGCAAATTCAGCAGAAGGTAAAGCAAAGTTAAAATCTGCACCTAATGCTTTGGAACCCATTGCAATATAAGCGCCTCCGTAGGCTTTGCGGATAACTAAAGTTATTTTGGGAACGGTGGCCTCCCCGTAAGCATACAAGAGTTTTGCACCATGCCTGATAATACCGCCATGTTCTTGTTCAACGCCGGGTAAATAACCGCCTATATCAACCAAAGTTAAAATGGGAATATTAAAATTATTTAGAAATCTGACAAAACGCGCTGCTTTATCACTTGCATTTAAATCTAATGCTCCACCTAAATAATCAGAATTATTTGCAACTATACCCACGACTTCGCCGCCGAGTTTTACAAAACCCGTAATTATATTTTTGGCATAATCCCTGTGTATTTCAAAAAACTTATTTTCGTCTGCAAGTTCCCAAATAATGTGATGTATACGGAAAGGTTTCCCAGGGTCCATACAAGATAATTTTTCAAGCATAGGGGTTTGCCTGTCTGCAACATCTAAAGTAGAACTGCAAATCGGTCTTTCTTTACAATTTTGCGGTAAAAATGTCAGCAATTCGCGCACCTGCCTAAAGCAATCTTGCTCGCTGTTTGCAATAACATGGCAAACACCGCTTTTTTGCGCATGCGCTTTACTGCCCCCTAAAGTATTAAGGTCAACTTCCTCGCCTGTTGCGGCTTTAACAACGTTTGGGCCGGTAACAAACATGTGGCTGATACCGTCTACCATAAAAATAAAATCTGTCAAAGCAGGGGAATAAACTGCGCCACCCGCACAAGGCCCCAAAATTACGGAAATTTGCGGAATAACGCCGGAGCATTTTACATTTCTCTTAAAAATCTCTCCATATCCGTCAAGGCTGTCAACACCTTCTTGAATACGGGCACCACCGGAATCTAATAAACCGATTATCGGAATTTTAGCCTCCAAAGCACGATCCATAATATAAGCAATTTTTTTGGCATGTGCAAGGCCAAGAGAACCGCCAAGTTGCGTAAAATCCTGTGCAAAAATTGCAACTTCCCTACCATTAATACGGCCAAAACCGGTAATTACGCCGTCGCCTTTAAGATGCTTTTCTTTTAAACCGAAGTCCTGGCAGCGCGTTTCAACCAAAGAATGTATTTCAAAAAAGCTGTTTTCATCAAGCAAATACTGCAACCTTTCACGTGCAGTAAATTTGCCCTTTTCATTTTGAAGTTTTGCTTTTTCTTTATCCTGTTTTGTAGTATTTTCAATAAGTTCGCGGAATTTTTTTATTTTTTCCGGTGTTTCTTTTAATTCCTTATCGTTAAGGTCAAATTTTTCTGTATCTTTCATAACTCTCCTAAATAACCGTAGGGTATGCTACAACTAATTTGTAGGTATTATCTAAAGTTTTCATTTCAAAAGCAATTTTAGGGCTGCCTTTAAAAGCCCAAATATCCAAAGTTTTACCGAAAAATTGTACTTCATTATTTAAAATTTTTATTTGTGTTGTGGGAACGGTTAAACCTAAACCTAATAGTTTTAAAACAGCTTCCTTTTTTGCCCAAAATTCTGTTAAATAAGCATCATCACTTGCTAATAATTCTTCTTTGGCAAAATATTGATCTGTCCACCCTTGTGGCCTTGTTTCAATCTTTTCAATATCAATACCGATTAAATCACCCGTCAAAGATATTGCAGCAGCGGCGTAATCCCCGCGGTGTGTAATTGAAATTGTTAAATTATTTCCCCCCATAGCCTGCAAAATAGGTGCACCGTTCTTGTCATTTTTAACCTGTAATTTTTTAAAAGGTAAATTAAAAAATTCCGAAGCAAGTTTTTTAACGGCATAACGCCCGGCCAGCCACTCTGCTGCCCTCTTTTCAATAGCAAAATGTTTGTATTGTTTTAATTCTAATGCAGTTAAAAATGTGTCTGCATCCGGTACATCTGTTGTTTTTACAATAATATAGCGATAATTCATAAACTCTCCTAACGGCCTATACCGCCGATTGTTTGAAGATCTTTAACTTCTGCCCATAAATCTAAATTTTTATCAAAAATAAAAGCCTCAAAAGAACTTTTACCTTCTATTGTTTTGTCATTATATTTTGCATACACATAAAGTTCCTTTGGCGGCTTTTGCCCTTGATGATAAAAACGTATTTTTGAAATATATTCAGGCAAAGTGGCATAACCTTCAACAGCATAATCTCTGTAAGCACAAGTTTGGAACATGGCTTCCGTTAAAAGCGGTGCACTGAGCAAGGTGGAAGTATCCCCGTCAAACAAAGGAACCGCAGGTTCTTTATAAAGTGCCAAAACTGTATCCTTTTCAATTTTAACAATACCGTCCAGCACTTGCATACTAGGCCCTTGGAAATATCCCTTGTAAGTATCTTCCTTTGATACACTTAAAGTATCGGTTAGGGCAATATTATTCTTAATCAAATCCCAAGAACTTTCAAAATCTTTTAAATTCTCTGCTGTTATATGACAACGGGTATTACCTATTTTCTTACCGCCGCTACCAATAAAATCAGATTCAATTTCGAAATTAGTTTTATTTTCTTCTTTACTGGCTTTGATACGAACGGTTAGCGGATTTTGCCTTATTAACTTGATAGGCAAATAAAAGTGAACCCTTTCAAAACCTAATGGTATTTGCCCGATAAAATTTTTATCTAATTCACTTAAACATTCAAGCCCTAAAGTAGAAGCCAAAAAAGGAACTTTATCGATACTGTAGTCTTGCAAATACGATTTATCCGCGGTAAAAGTTTTTTCCATTAAAATATTGCTTTCAGTTTTCTCTTTTAGCGTTCCGGCAAAAGGATAATATTCATTTTCATTTTGCACTATTGTTTGCTTTGCTATTTTCTCCGATTTAATTTCTGCCGGCATTTCTTCTTTTATTTCAATTTCAAGCGGTATTTCTTGCTTTTCTTCTATTTTTTGTTCGGGTTGAACAGTTTCCTCTTTAACAGGCTCTTGCTCAATTTCAGTTTCTTCAACAGGTATATCATGTTTTTCTTCAGGTTTTATTTCTTCTTTTGTTTCCTGTTGGATAATTTCTGTTTGTTCATCATAATCAAAACGAAGTTGCTTATCACAATCCAAATTTCCCAAATTATCAGTCAATAATACTTCGGGTGTTTTACCATATAAAACTTCATCTAAAATCAAATCCAGGCAAAGTTCTTTAGGCAAAATTGCGGCATTTTCTTTTTTAAGTATGCCTTCCTCAAAAATAGGAGTTGCAATACTTAATGCTCTAAAACCGCTATTACTCAGTATGTAAGCAAGTTGCGTTAAATAACAGTCTGTACTTGCTTGCTCTCTTTGGTTTGCAAACCCGAATTTGCTTAAAATATTTGTGTTGAAGAGATATATTCCACCATCTTTAACAAAATTGAAAGCTAAGAAATTAGAAACGACATTGGTATTACAGTCAAAACCCTTATGATTTAAATCTGCCAAATGGAATAAGCCGTCAACCCGTCCAAAGCGATTCCTTATTTTTGAAATTGTTTCTTTTAGTTTAACCGTATTAGAAAAATCGGTACTAAAATATTCTGCCTCGCAACCAAGTGCTTCCAGTTTTTGCAAATTCTTAAAAATAATTACAGAATCATCTATTTTCGCCAGATATGTAGTTATGTTTTCTTCTCCGATATTTGCATCTTGTGCTTTTAATTGTTCGGTTAATTTGGTTTTTTCCTCTTTAAGTTCTGCAGGTGTTAAAGTAGCATAATAGGAGGCATTATCAAGCAATTCCTCTTCCCC
>CAMUXX010000100.1 GCA_947164805.1 uncultured Elusimicrobia bacterium
CGCTTATCAGTACAGTGGCAAGTACCCAACAACAAGCCATGATGGGGGGAGTGCTTATATTGTTACCTGCTATTTTGCTATCCGGTGTATTTTTCCCAATAGCTAATATCCCTTCGGTATTTAGATGGATTTGTTATTTAAATCCCCTTATGTATGCTTGCACTAATTTCCGCAATATCATTTTGAAAGGCGGTGATTATATGTTTTTCTGGCAATATTTTAGCATTTTATTTGCTATGGCTTTGGTATTGGCGGTCAGTGCCTATAAAAATTTCAAAGCCAAACTTAATTAACATTTTTGACCATTAGACCAATATTTTCTTTTTTTGAAATATTCATACGCACTTTGATACATAAGTTGTCAAAGTTAATCATAATATTTATGGCTTTATAGCGTCCAAAAGCATGTAAAATGAACACTATAATTTTGGAATGTTCTATTTATAGGTTAACAATGAATCTCCCGACGGTGCCTTAGACGAATACACGTCTCTTTTTTCATACAAAAAGTGCTGAATTCGGGGTGTTTTCCGTCTGAAATTATCAATTACCCCTTGATTTTTTGCTGTTTATAGTGTATAGTTTATTTATAGAGAACTATGAACCATACACTATAAAACACTTAAAAAGAGGATGATTATGAAAGATTTAACTAATAAAATAAAACAACAAATATCTGTTTTGAAAGAAACTTTTAAGAACCCGCAAGCGGTGGTCGCATTACATAAATGGTTGGAAACCGAACTCGCATATACTTCAAACAATATTGAAGGAAACACTTTAACCCGTAAAGAAACCGAACTTGTAATTGACAGGGGTATTACTACCGGAGGAAAGCCATTAAAGGATTATTTAGAAGCCAAAAATCATGCGGAGGCTTTTAGATATATCTTGGAAGTTTTGTCTAAAAAGAATGAGATTTCCCAAGATGATATTTTGAAAATTCACTCAATAATATTAAAAGGGATAAATGATTCTTTTGCAGGAAGATACCGCAATATTTCTGTCCGTATTAGCGGTGGTTCTGTTATTTTGCCTAATCCGATGAAAGTTCCGGACTTGATGGCAGAATTTGAAAAATATCTAAAAGAAGAAAAAGATGTAATTAAGCGTGCTATTATGGCTCACTTTAAATTTGTATCTATCCACCCTTTTGTGGATGGTAACGGACGTGTCGGACGTTTGATTATGAACCTAATTCTTTTGCAAAACGGTTTATGGCCCATTATTATTAGGCCGAGAGACCGCAAAAAATACATTAACAGTATTGAAAAAGGGCAATTAACCCAAGATTTAACTGCTTATCTGGAATTTATGTATAAAGCATTAGAACGGAGTTTGGATACTTATATTGATATATTTCACCCTAAAACCGAAGAAACAAAACTGCTTAAAATAGGAGAATTTGCAAAAGCGGTAGGGGTGCCTATTTCAACAGTCCGCTATTGGTTGCGTATCGGCAAAATAGCCCCTGTATCCAAAACGTCAGGCGATTTCATGCTGTTTAGCCGGGAACAGGCCACCCAGCTTAAGAAGTAGCCTTGTGTGCGCTTTTCTGCGAATGTAGTTTTACGGTTTAGTTAATATCTTATTTTGAAGTAATCAAGAATAGTTTTAAACCTATCTTGAGCGGTTAAGCAAGTATCTCTAAGACGTTCTTTGTTTTTGGGCCACTCCTGTAAACCCTTGTAGTAGAACATTTTTAAGTCATCTGAAATTATGAAAGGCACGATGCCGGTTTTTAAGCATTCTTTGAATAGAAGTAATCTGCCTATGCGGCCATTACCGTCTTGAAAAGGGTGAATGGCCTCAAACTTATGGTGGAAATCAAGCAAGTCGTCAAAAGTTTTGTTTTCTAAGTTGTCATAAGTGCTTAATAAATGTCTTATTTCCTTTGCCACCTGCTCGGGTTTTGTTGTTTCGTGTCCGCCAACCTCATTTGGCAGTTTTTTATAATCGCCTACGGTAAACCAATCTTTACGGCTATCGGTAGTTCCGTTTTTTAGGGTTTTATGCAGTTCTTTTATAAACCTTTCGCTTATTTTATAATTGGCGTTATCAATAATCATATCAATACACTTGAAGTGATTCGCTGTTTCGATAACATCATCTATTTTGACTCCGTTACTTTCAACTCCAAGAGTATTTGTTTCAAAAATAAGGCGTGTTTGGGCTTCCGTTAATTTACTGCCTTCGATATGGTTAGAATTATAAGTTAAATCAACCTGTATTTTGTGATATATTCCACCATGTAATTTGGAAGATTTTTCTGCTTTAATAATTTCAAATAAAGTAGTAGGGATATTTTTATGTTTATTACTTCTTTCCGGTTTAGTGGCATTTTCGGGTATTTGCCAAGTTTTGCCGCTTAAAACGGCCCCTTGTATTTGCCCGTTAGCACAATAATTGCGGACACTCCTCTCGGAGCGTTTCCACATTTTTGCAATTTGGGCTACTGAAAGATATTTCATATTTTACTCCCTTTATTAAATGATAATAGATTATCGGCAAAAAGTCAAGGGTTATTTGTCAAATAAATTTAGAATTTTGCCGATAAATTGAATTGTATAGGGAAACGGCAATGTGAGAACTTATATTATTTTTTAATGAACTCGCTAAAATCTGATGTTAGTCGAAGGCATGCTTTGTTAGGACCGCAAACCCTTTTGGATTCAATATGCAAAGTCGGCTTAACTTGCGAGGTAGGTTCAGTATGTTTTGGTAAAAATGATATTCTTAATATTTAAAATAAAAAACCCCGCGTTTACGGAGCTTTGTGTTTACTCATATTCTGCAAAGAAATCTTCATCTATCTCTTTTCTCTGGTAAGTCTCGGTTACTCGTACTCCCACATTATATTCCAACATAAGTTTAACTAATTCTTCTCCATCTATAAGTTTAATAAACCTTCCAGAGGCATGCATAGCTTTAGCTTTCTCTTTAGCTTTATCTGAGAAATAGCTCGTGGTAAAAAACACTCCTTTCGTAACAGGAGAGGTGCTTAAAGCTCCAATGAAATCCCGTATTTCTTTTTCATTAACTTTATTGTCTGCAGCATATCGCTTTTCCTGTAGATAAATTTGGTCTAATCCAAGGGCATCCACATATACTATACCGTCGATTCCGCCATCATGACTTTTCTTCGTTAAAAAAAGACGATCTTTTTCTATACCATATCCCATCGCCTTCATCAGTTCTAAACATATTTCCTCAAAGGCCGTTTCCTTAATTCCCCGAAGTCGTTCCAGCAAATCTCTTCTTGTGTCACTATTAGCTCTTTCTATAGCATTAATGACACTTTCATCAGGGTCGAAGGTATTTCCGTTTGGGATATTCACATCCCCGTTTTTTTCGTTATTATGAGAAATGTTTTGAAATTCTCTGAATTGTGGATAAGTTTCCAAAAATTTTACATCAATACGCTTGTTGGAAGATAATGCTTCTAATCCTTTCTTCGTAATTTTATAGGTTGCTCTCTTAGGTCTATCAACGAGTCCAGCCCTATACATAAAGTATAATGCCCAATGTAATCTATTACGAACAATAGGTTTTTGACCACTAGGCAGAAGTTCTTGGCGTTCTTCCGGGGTAAGACCTAGTATAGGGGCTACAAAATCTTCGATTTTACTTCGGTGTTTTTCTGACCCATCTTGTAATGCTTTAAGAGCAGGGGTCATAAATTCTTGGAATTGAGGTATGGGCATATAATCTCCTATTCGGTATTAGATTACTCCCATTATATCATATTAAAAGATTGAGTATAGATCACTTTTTTCTTATCAAATCGTTTTTTCTTCCATCATGTGCAGGGTAGGTTCGGTGTGTATTGGTAAATCATTATGTTTCGGCAATTTAATAACCGCGTTTTGAAGATGCGCAGGTGCTAAATGGGCATAAATTTCGGTCATTTTGATACTCCTGTGTCCTAACAATTTAGATACCATATAAAGTTCAACACCGTTTTGCACAAGTTGGCTAGCAAAAGTGTGACGCAGTTTATGCAAGAAACTTGGGACATTGGCTTTTTGGGCCATTCTTCGGTACATGGTCGTTAGAGTGCCTGTGTTGCGCGTAGGCCCCAAGGTTATTACAAACTTGTTTTGTGCCGCAATTTTAGCCCTTTGTAAGGCCTTGCTTAGGGCTTCTGTCATCAGCACATAGAGGAAATAGTCCGTCTTGTTGGGAGCTATTTCAAGTTCATTGTTTTGAAAAACTACATCTTCCCATTTGAGTTGCATTATTTCGCCGCGGCGTAGCCCTGCATCAG
>CAMUXX010000101.1 GCA_947164805.1 uncultured Elusimicrobia bacterium
CCCCGTGTTATGTTTATGGTATTTGTTTCGTCATTTTTGTCTTTCTTTTTATATCTATGAAAATAAAGTTGCCCGAATCTATTTTTTTGGAGTTCGTTTTTATGTATCATTTTATCTTCAAAAATAGTTTTTTGTTTTTCATTATGATAGTATATTTCTGTTTCTAGCGGAATAATTTCGATACCATCAACTTTTAATTTGTATTCGGTTAAAAATAAATCATTGATGTCTTGAAGTTTTTTGGCTATTTCTTCTTCATTAGTTTCTTTTAACAATTGATTAACTTTTTCTCTTATATCTTCCGGCATAAATTCTCCTTTATCAAATTATACAATATCTTTTATCAAATTTTTAATTTGCGACAATATGTTGTCATTTACACTTGCTACAATATTTGTATGGAAAATCAAGAAATGGCTTTTATTATGCAGTTCAGCTTGTTCAAACATTTTGACACGGTTTTAGACGCTGTGGAAAGTATCGGTTTAGTTGCTTTATCCCAGCCGAAAGTACAAAAAGCATTAAAAGAATTAGATACTTTTTTGCCTGTTTTATCAAATGAGGCTAAATTGATATTCAGTTATTATTATGTGTATCAAATTTCAAAACCCGTAAAAATTACCGAGATAGAGCAAACATTAAATATACCTAATTTCTATCTCAAAAATTCAAGTGCTTGGCAGGAACTTGTAAATTTCGGTTTGCTAAAACAAATTAACGGTTTTGAATATATTATGCCTCAAAAAGTAATTGATGCCGTCGCCATAATTGATATGGAATATTATTGGCCTAATGAGAAAACAATAATTCCGGCAGAACATAAAAAAGAAGTATTTTGGAGATTATGCCATGAGTGAAATTATTTTTATAGCAAAACCTACCGGCTGGGCAGAGAAAATTTACCCCGGTTACCGTCAGTTTTTTAATGAATTTTACCCAAAATTAAAAGAATATCACGAGGTTGAAACTTTGGACCTTCCCGATATTTGGGTGCGTGATTTTTTGCCTGTCCAAAACCAGAAAACAGGGCAGTTGCACCAAATGTTTTTTGATCCGCGTTATGCAAATTATACTCCGCGATTTACTGCGCTTATACGCCACGCGGTACATAATTGTTTTCCGCAAGCAAAACCTTGTGATTTGCGTATAGACGGCGGAAATATGGCATTAAACCCCAAACGCAATATAGTTTTTTGCTTTGAAAAACAAACTATTTTCCGCAAATCAAAACCCGAAGAGAAACAAAAAGCAGAGCAAACCCTAAAAACCGCACTTGGTGTAGAAAAAGTTGTATGGGTTCCGCGTGAAATCGGTGATAAAATTTGCCATATAGACGGTTATATTCAGTTTTTAGGGGATATTTTATGCATTAGTAATCAATTCGGTATGTTCAATTGGCGTATATCAGATAAAAAATTTAAAGCAGTAAAACCGTTTATCGATGATAAAAATGTGCTTGATTTGCCTTATCAAATTGACGGAAACGATTATCTGTCGGCAAGCGGCATATATGTAAATTTTTTGGAAACCGCAAATGCAGTATTTATTCCGCAATACAATATTTTCCGCGATGAAGAAGTATTTGATGCCATAAAGAGTTATACCGAAAAACCTGTTGTAAAAGTGGACTGCTCAAAAATAGCAGAGTATGGCGGTGCGGTGCATTGCCTTACAAAAGAATATCGGCAGTAAAAAACTAACAAAAAACTTTTTTAAATTGCGACATTATGTTGGCGCAAACAATTTGTATCATATTAGTATAAATTAAGGAAATGAGAGGTAAAATTATGAATAACCAAGATTATAAAGCCATGTATTATATTAACAAAATGGTGGAAAATGATGAGGTAAATGACTATGACCTTACCAATTGGTGCAGGAAGGCAAAATTCATCATACACAAAGACAAAGATGAAGATAAAAAGGGTATTTGCCAAGTCATAAAAACAAAGATTAAAGAACTTGCAAATAAATATGATAAAACTCAAAAGACAATGGAAGAAAAAAATATTGATACTTTAGCAAAAATATTTAAATTGTCCGATATAGAAAAAGAGATTTTATCGGTATTATATTTGCCGCATAATAACCGTTTGTTTAAAGATTTTAAGGGGCAAATTCAGCATTATTCTTCGGGGATAACCGTACGGGTTTTAGGTGCTATGCTTGATAAATTTATTATTAAATACGTAGGGCGCAGTTCCATGCTTGCTAAAATCGGTTTTATTAACCCTGAATCGTGTGATATAAAATTAACTTTGTATTTCGTTGATTTGATAAGTAATAAACAAAAAACAGAGAAAGATTTTATTAATACTTTACTCGGTAAAAATTTAACAACGGAACTTTCTGCCAAAGATTTTACTTATATGCCGGAACTTGATTTCGCATTAAAAATAATGAAGTCATCCGCTAAAAATGGGGTGAACATTTTGCTTTACGGTAACCCCGGAACAGGTAAAACCGAATTTGCCAAAATGCTTGTAAAGGAAGCAAATAAAAACCTATATACCATTGGTGAAAACAGCGAAGGGGAAAGTGAGAACAATTACCGCGTTCAAGCCCTATACAGGAATTTAAAAGTAGCAAGCAAAAATAAAAAGGCGTGTTTGCTTTTTGACGAAGCGGAAGATATGTTTTCAAGCAGATGCACTAAAATAAATAAGGTGGAAATTAACCGCCTTTTAGAAGAAAACAAAAGTCCAATAATTTGGTGTACCAATAATATAATGGCGATGGACCGTGCTTTTGTCAGGCGTTTTACTTTGGCAATACATTTCCAAACACCGCCTTTGCAAGTTAGGAAAAGTATGTGGAATAAATATCTGCAGGACTCTAAAATAATTGCGGCAAAACAAGATATTTCAAATTTAGCAGAAGATTATAATGTCCCGCCTTCAATAATATCCGGTGCGGTTAAAGCAACAAAAATGGTTAAAGGTAATATTGAGACGGTAAAACAACATATAAATATAATGAATCAAGCCCTAAATAACGGACACAAGCAAATAGTTGAGCATAAAAAAGATATTGTTTTTTGTGCCGATTTGGTTAACAGTGATTTGGATCTAGAGCAGTTAAAAAACCGTCTGATAAAACTAGGTAAATTAAACTTTTCTTTATGCTTGTACGGTGCAAGCGGTACGGGTAAATCTTTTTATGCCAGATATTTGGCAGAAACGCTTAAAATTAAATATCGCCAAAAAAGAGCATCAGATTTAATAAGCCCTTATGTCGGCGGAACAGAGCATAATATAGCCACCGCTTTTGAAGAAGCGAGGGAAGAAAATTATATGCTTATTTTTGACGAAGCGGATTCCTTTTTGCAAAACCGCTCAAAAGCACATTATGCTTGGGAGAAAACTGCCGTCAACGAAATGCTTACTTGGATGGAAAACCATCCTTACCCGTTTATTTGCACGACTAATTTAATGAACGATATTGATCCTGCAAGTTTAAGGCGTTTTACCTTTAAAGTTAAGTATGATTTTTTAACTCCTACGCAAGTTAAAATTGCTTTTGATTTCTTTTTCGGCCTTAAAGTTGAGGAGGGGGAAATCAGCCACCTAAACAAATTAACCCCGGCGGACTTTACCGTCATTAAAAGCAAAGCGGAAATATTCGGTTTAAAAAATCAACCCACGCGTTTAATTGAGATGTTAAGTGAAGAACAAAACTTAAAACATCCGCAAAACACTGCCAATATCGGGTTTTGTATGAGTTAGAATAGGATGACATACTGTTGTTGCTTAATTTTTTTATAATATTTATTACTTTCAAAAGGAGATTATATGAAGATACAAGATGTTTTAAACTTAGTTGCAAGAGAAGATTACGGGCAAGCGCAGGAAGAATTAAAGAAAATAATTGCCGAAAACCCAAATAAAAACGAGTTATATAACCTTTACGCTTATTGCGAAAAGTGTATAGCAGATATTTGCGAAAATGAAGATTTTGAGGAAGAACCCAAACCGGAAAAGCCAAAAGATAAAATGGAAATTTATAAAGAAATGTATGAAAAAGCAGTTACGTTTGCTGACCAAGGCGAGTATAAAAAAGCATTGGGTATTTTTGAACTTATAGCAGATACTGTCCCTTTAAAAGAAATAGCACTTGATTGGCCGAGTTTCCGCCAACCGCGTGCCAAAGTGTTGGAAGATATTGCCAAATGCCATTTCTTATTGGGTAATATGGATGAAGCCAAAAATAAGTTTTTGCAAAGTATTGATATAGAACTGTCTGTCCGTGATAAAAATTCTTATT
>CAMUXX010000102.1 GCA_947164805.1 uncultured Elusimicrobia bacterium
GATGATGCCCATGCAAGCGGTGTTATCGGCCCACAAGGACGCGGAACGGTTGCGCATTTTGGGCTTAAAGGGAAAGTCGATATCCAAATCGGAACTCTTTCAAAAGCATTTGCTGCCATCGGCGGTTATGTCGCAGGTTCTGCAGATTTAAAGGCTTATATGCAATCAGTTGCACGCCCGTTTTTATTTTCAAGTTCACATCCTCCAGCCGTAGTAGCAACATGTTTAGCAGGGCTTGATGTAATTTACGATGAGCCGGAACGCCTTAAAAAACTTTGGGATAACACTAAATTTTTTAAAGAAGAACTTAAAAAAGCCGGCTTTGATACAGGCCATAGTGAAACACCTATCACTCCTATAATGGTCGGTGATAGTGCAAAAGCAAAAAAATTAAGTGCCATGCTTTTTGAAGAAGGTGTTTTTGCTTTGGCAATTTGTTTCCCGACAGTCCCGCGCGGTAAAGAGCGCTTGCGCACCATTGTGACTTCAGGCCATGAGTTAAAGGATCTTGAAAAAGCCGTTGCCGCCTTTAAAAAATGCGGTAAGGAACTCGGTTTAATTTAATATGAAAAATTATTTTATAAAAACTGCTGTACTATTTTTGTGTGCGGCAGTTTTTGTTTCTTGTTCTAAAGAGGAGCCAAAACCGCAAGACGGTAAATTAAATATTGCTGTCTCCAGTTACGTGCCTTACACTTTTGCAAAATCTGTTTTAGGTGACATGGCAACTTTAACTTTACTTATTCCGCCCGGTGTTGAAGCCCATGCTTTTGAGCCAAGCCCCAAAACAATTAAAGATGTAAAACAGGCGCAAATTTTCTTTTATACTTCAAATCATTTAGAGCCTTGGGCTTTAAAAATTGATAAACGCGGTGTTATGTTGGCCGCGAATCTGCCGCAAGTTTTACCTAACGATCCGCATGTTTGGATGAATTTTGATAATGCCAAAATTATGGCTAAAAATCTGGCTGATTATGTAGTAAAAAAATACCCTAATTTAAATGATGAAATTAAGCCAAGATATAGCACTTTTGCAATGGAAATGGAAAGCCTGAAATTTTTATATTCCAAAATTATGTCTACTTGCAAAAATGACACAATTTATCATGTTGGGCATTTGGCTTTCGGGTATATTGCACGTGATTACGGTTTAAAATTTAAGGCATTATTTTCTGCCGATATGGAACAAGAACCAAGCGCAAAAGAAATAGCAAATTTAGTTAAAGAAATTAAAGAAAATGATGTCAAATATATATTTTCGGAAGAACAATTAAACCCGGCTTTGGCAAAAACAATAGCCAAAGAAACAGGCGTAAAAATTTTAATGTTGAATACCGTTGAAGGTATTACGAAACAAGAATTTACCGAAGGTAAAACTTACCAAGACCTTATGCTTGAAAATTTAAAAAATCTTGCAATAGGTCTTGAATGTAAAGGGGAATAATGAATATTTTAGAAATTAAAAATTTATCTTTTTCTTACACCGGGCAAACCGTTTTAAAAAATATAAATTTTAAAATTACGGAAGGTGATTATATTGCGTTGCTCGGCCCAAACGGCAGCGGTAAAACGACTTTAATTAAACTTTTGCTCGGTTTGTTGCCGAACAAAGAAGGGAAAATAAATTTATTTGACAGTATTTTACAAAAATTTCATGCTTGGCAAAATATCGGCTACCTTGAGCAAAAAACAAGTACACCGCGCAATATGCCTATGACGGCCTTTGCCGTAGTTCGCCTTGGGCTTTTGTCCACTAAAAAAGGTTTTAAAATTTTTAATAAAGAAGATAATGAAAAAACAATTTCTTTAATGAAGAAGTTGCGTTGCTTTAGTTACAAAGATAAGTTATTTGCCGAACTTTCGGGTGGGCAACAACAACGTGTTTTGCTTGCAAGAACTTTGATAAATGAACCGAAATTTTTGATTTTAGATGAACCTTCCACAGCATTAGATAGTTCTTCAAGGGATGAATTTTTTGAAATTATTTCCGCTTTAAACAAAGAAAAGAAAACAACAATTTTGCTGGTTACGCATGATATCTCACAAGTCGGTAAATATGTAAATAAATTCTTGGTTTTGGATAAAGAAATTATTTTTTACGGTTCAAAAGAAGATTTTTGTGATTCCAAAGAAGTTACGGATTATTTCGGCCCATACACACAACATTTAATTGATCATTTGCATACGGAGGGTACTTGTCCTTTACCTCATATGCACGAACATAATCACAAGGGGGATTTTGTATGAGTTTTGCTGAATTTATCTCTTACGGTTTTGTGCAACGTGCTTTAATTTCCGGTATTTTGGTCGCTTTAATTACGGCAATGCTCGGCGTATTTTTAGTGTTAAAACGCTTATCTTTAATCGGGGACAGTTTAAGCCATATCGCGCTCAGCGGTGTGGCAGTCGGTTTAATTTTAAATGTTACACCGATTTTTTGTGCTTTGCCGATTGTAATGATTAGTTCACTTGGAATTTTTAAACTCAGTAAAAACAGGAAAATTTATGCCGACAGCGCTTTAGGTATTATATCCTCTGCCGGTATTGCTCTTGGGTTAATCATTGCCGCGCTTGCCGGCGGTTTTAATACGGATTTGATGGGTTTTTTGTTTGGTAATATTTTAACTGTAAGCCCTGCCGAAACTTTTTTAAGCATTGTAATTTTCTTTATTGTCGTTGCCTGTTTATACTTTTTTTATAATGCCTTAATTGCTACGGTTTTTGATGAACATTTTGCCAAAACTGCCGGTGTTGATACGGATAAAATCAATATTCTTTTAGTACTTTTAAGTGCGGTTGTAGTAGTACTTGCCGTTAAAACGGTTGGTATAATGCTTGTATCCGCTTTAATAATTATTCCGCCCACAAGTGCCTTGCAAATTGCCAAAAAATTTAAAAGTGTTTTAATTTATGCTTGTGCATTTTCGGTATTTGCTACAATAGGTGGGGTGTATTTGTCTTTCCTTTTTAATTTACCACCGAGTGCTTTAATAATAATTTTAAACTTAGTAATTTTAGCCGTATGCGGTTTGATAAAATATGCAAAAACAAGAAAACTTAATTAAAGAACTTAAAAAATTATATCCTAAAACCGAACCGGCCTTAAAACATAACAGCCCTTTTGAGATGCTTTGTGCCGTTATACTTTCCGCACAATGTACGGATGCCCGTGTCAATTTGGTTACCCCCGAACTTTTTAGGCGTTTCGGTACACCGCAAAAAATGGCAAAGGCCAAAAGGGATGATATTGAAACTATTATAAAGTCTACTGGGTTTTACCGCGCAAAAGCCAAAAGTCTGCACGAAAGCGCAAAAAAAATTGTATCTGATTTCGGCGGTCAAGTTCCGCAAACTATGGATAAACTTTTAACCTTGCAAGGTGTAGTGTTGGGCGATTGCTTTGATGTGGTTGAAGGCGTTGTGGTGGATACACATGTAAAACGCCTTTCTTTCCGTTTAGGTTTAACAAAAAATACGGACCCCAAAAAAGTAGAACAAGACTTAATGAAACTTTTTCCCAAAAAATATTGGTATTATTTGAGTAATGCTTTAATTTACCATGGCCGCCGTGTTTGTGATGCCCGCAAACCAAAATGCTCTATTTGTACACTTGCCAAACTCTGCCCTAAAAACGGCGTAAAAAATGTATAATATTTTTGAAGTTAATTTATAGGAGGAAGTGTATGAGAACTTATTTTCTTGATGTATTGTTCCACCACTATGCAGATTTTAGCGGACGCGCAACCCGCAAACAATGGTGGTTGTTTCTATTGTGGAGTTTTATCATAGCATTTGTAGTTGCAATGGTTTTTATTTTCTTGCCTTTAATAGCATATTGGTTTATAATTTTGTTCTTTTTAGTATTGACTATTCCAAACATATCAATATTTGTTCGCAGAGTAAGAGATACAGGACATAGTCCTTATTGGGGATTATTGATGCTCCCTTATGCTATAACTGCTGTAGCTGGAGTCTTGCCCAGAAGTTTAAATGAATATCAGATTTTAGTTTCCATTTTATCTTTGGCAAATTGGCTTTCTTTCTTTTGTGGTATCGGCGTATTAATTTTTGCTTTACTTCCGAGCAAAAAATAAACCGCTTATTTGTAAACTAACTTTAAAACCCCGGTCAACCCCGGGGTTTTGTGTCAAAAAGCACTTAAATATGCAAGCACGTTTCGCGCGTATAAGAACGATATGCGGAAACACAACGCGTAAAACATATCTCTATTAATTTGGTAAAATATGT
>CAMUXX010000103.1 GCA_947164805.1 uncultured Elusimicrobia bacterium
CATATTCTAATATACTGTCTCTTCTAACATTTATATTAAATTTTTGTTCATATTTTTTTATATTAATTGTAGGCCTATCTAAAATAACAAAAGTAAATTCATATTTATCAATTTTTTGAGATATTATATATATTTTGCCAATTAGGTTCTAAAATATAATACATATTCTTGCCGTCTGGGGATGTAATCACTAAAACAGGATAAGTTTCAACATTCAAAGTGATAGTTTTTCCTTCATATTGTACCTTTATTTGTTTTTCAGTAGTATAATTGTCATTTCTGATAAATCTAAAATATTTAGGTGAATATCTTATAGTAAGGTATAAAGCTTGGTCAATGTATTCCATAGGCATTTCAGTTATACTTTCTTTATCTTTGAACTCTACATTATAATCTAATTTGAAAGATATATCTTCGCCATTATTACGTAATAAAATACTTCTATTAGATACAAACGGAAAATAAAAATATGGATCATTTCCATCATAATTAAAATCTAGCATAATATATTTATTGATTTTATAACCTTCCGGCACTGATATTTTAACTTCTACATAACTATCAGTTACAGAAGTTTCTTCTTTAGGGAAAACTGCCTCTTTTTCAAACATTGAAGCTGCTTCTAATTCCTCAATTGCTGCAGCTTGTTGTTCACTTGTTACATACTTATCATTTACAACATGCACTGAAAAGTTCAACTTACCTTTTACTTCTCCTTTTATAAGATTTGACATATATTCCTTATATACGGATTCTATATTTTGAAGGAGTTGGGCATTCCCAATTTGACCTAAGAATAAAGAACAAACTAACATCAAAAATATTTTTTTCATTTTTTAATCTCCTTATTAGTGAGTATGATTAAATTTTAAAACTTATTTATTATATTTGCAAGGGTCATTGGACCTATGTAGAGTTTAAAAAAGACCTACTTAAAAATTCCCAAAAGACCTATATATGACAAAGCCCCTGCCGTAAAAGCAGGGGCTTAAATTAATAGCAGAAATTAAGGAATTACATCATTCCCATTCCGCCCATACCGCCCATCGGTGGCATTGCGGGGGCATCTTTCTTTTCCGGTTTATCTGCAATTAAAGCCTCGGTTAAAAGTACAGTTGATGCAATTGAGGCGGCATTTTCTAAAGCGGTTCTTACCACTTTTGCCGGATCAACAACACCTGCTTTTAAGAGGTCCTCATAAGTATCGGTATCGGCATTAAAACCTTCATTACCTTTGAGGTTGCGGACCCTTTCCACCACTACGCTGCCATCTAAACCGGAGTTTTCGGCAATTTGGCGTAAAGGTGCAGTCAATGCTTTTTTGACGATATTGATACCAGTTTGTTCATCTTCATTTTCGCCTTTTAAACCTTCAAGGGCCTTTTCACAGCGAACTAATGCAACACCACCACCGGGAACTAAGCCTTCTTCAACACCTGCTTTTGTAGCATTTTTGGCATCTTCAACTTTTGCTTTTTTGGCTTTAAGTTCGGTTTCTGTTGCTGCACCGACATTAATTACCGCAACACCGCCGGAAAGTTTTGCCAAACGTTCCTGAAGTTTTTCTTTATCATAATCAGATGTAGACAATTCAATTTGTTTCCTGATTTGTGCGGCACGTTCTTCTACTGCCTTTTTGCTACCGCCACCGTGAACGATGGTGGTGCTTTCTTTATCAATAATAACACGTTTTGCTTTACCGAGCATTTCTAATGTAGCATTTTCAAGTTTTAAACCGCGTTCTTCGGAAATAACTTCCCCACCTGTTAAAGCGGCAATATCGGCAAGCATTTCTTTACGTCTGTCACCAAAGCCGGGGGCTTTGACCGCGCAACCTTTTAAGGTACCGCGTAAGCGGTTTACAACTAAAGTTGCTAAAGCCTCACCGTCAACATCTTCCGCAATAATTAAGAATTGGCGGCCGCCTTGTACGATTTTTTCCAAAATCGGTAAAAGTTCGTTCATAGAAGAAATCTTTTTATCGGTAATAATTACGGCGCAATCTTCCAAAACGCATTCCATGCGTTCTGAATCTGTTACGAAATAAGGTGAAATATAACCGCGGTCAAATTGCATACCTTCCACCACTTCCAAAGTGGTATTTGCGGTTTTACCTTCTTCAACGGTAATAACACCTTCGTAACCTACTTTTTCCATAGCTTCTGCAATTAAATCACCGATAACTTTATCATTGGCAGAAATTGTTGCAATTTGTGCTTTTTCCTGTTTTGTTTTAACAGGTTTTTGCATTTTTTTGAGTTGCTCTTTAACTGCTTCCACGGCCTTTTCCATACCTCTTTTAACTAAGGTAGGGTTTGCACCGGAAGTAATGTTTTTGATACCTTCCGTTAATAAAGAATTTGCCAATACGGTTGCGGTTGTTGTACCGTCACCGGCAATATCATTTGTTTTTGAAGCAACTTCGCGGATGAGTTGTGCACCCATATTTTCAAACTTATCTTCAAGTTCAATATCTTTTGCAATGGTTACACCGTCATCAATAATGAGAGGTGAACCGAATTTCTTTTCAAGAACTACACTTCTGCCGCGCGGCCCAAGTGTTACTTTGACTGCATCGGCTACTTTTGTAATACCCGCTTTCATTTTTGCACGGGCTGTTTCAGAAAATACAATTTGTTTTGGCATATATTCAATCTCCTAACCTAAAATACCGTAAATATCATCTTGATGCATGATAATATATTTTTCATCATCAATTTTTATTTCACTACCGGCATATTTGCCGTAAAGGACAATGTCACCGACTTTAACATCCATCGGCAAACGCTCGCCTTTTTTATTTAAAGCGCCTTTACCTGTTGCGACGACTTCACCTTGCATAGGTTTTTCTTTGGCACTATCCGGGATAATAATCCCCCCTTTAACAACTTCTTTAGGTTCGGCCGGTTTTATAAGAACTCTGTCACCTAAAGGTTTTAATTTAATTGCCATACTGCCTCCTATTAATATGCATTTTAATTTTTGGGTTCTTGGCTATTTATTTTTGGCAGCCAGAACCTTACACTGCTAATTAAAGCATTATTTTTGATAATTGTCAATCCCCATGTTGGAGTGCTAATTATTTTTACGTCTAAAACAAAGGTATTAACAAATATTTTTACTTTATTTAAACCAATCTATTATTGAATCTATAAAGGATTTTTTTTGTTTTTCACAAACTTTAACAATAACACAGGAAGTATTATCTTTACCGTCATTTTTTGCAGAAATTTGAACTATTTTTTTGCATAATTCAGTAGGTTTTAGGCCGGACTTTAAAAGATTTAAAATTTCATTATCCGTTATACCCTTGTTTACACCGTCTGAACACAAAACATAAATATCCCCAATTTGCGGCTTTATATTTATAATATCGCATTTAATATCTTGCTTTAATCCCAAAGCTTTAATCAATATATTTTGTATACGAGATCTTTCGGCATCTTCCTTCGTCATATTCCCCAAAGCAACTTGCTGTTGAACATAGGAATGATCTGTGGTTATTTGAGATAATACCCCACTACGGTACAGGTAAACCCTACTATCCCCGATATGTACAACTGCGGCATTATTTTCATCCTCTATATAAATGGCACTCAAAGTAGTTCCCATACCGCTGCGCTTAATATTTTCCGTAGCCAAAGTATATACACGATAATTAGCTAAAGAAGAAGCATACAATAATTTACGGCCTACAGGGGTATAAGAAGTTTCATAATCTTTGGGTAATACAATTTTATTTTCCCTTAAATCTGCCAAAGTTTGCTCTAAAATACTCACAGCTAAGTTGCTTGCAATTTCCCCGGCATTATGCCCCCCCATACCGTCAGCGACGGCACCCAAACAAAGGTCCGGAGAAATTAAAATTGAATCTTCATTTTTTTCTCTTATCTTTCCGATATCGGTATAAGATGCAAATTCTATATCAAATTCCATTTTTCCTCTCTATAGGCTAACATTTTTATTATAAACATAAATATACCGTACATAACACCCATTATTAGCAAAAAGAAAAATGTGTTTTGATCTTTATGGTAATATCTAAGTTTTGCAAAAGATTCGGTTAAAGCAAAATTCCATATAAGAGACTCAATTCTATCTTTATTTTCTACGGAATAATTTTTCTTTAAACGTTCTATAAATACTTTTCTTCTTTCTAAAGGCGCCAAATCTTTAAGGTCATCATAAGACTGGATTACACGATATTCATTTAAGGATTGGTCATCCATGAATTTTAATGCCT
>CAMUXX010000104.1 GCA_947164805.1 uncultured Elusimicrobia bacterium
CAATGCTTATAGGAGCATTATTTGGCTTTGCTATTTTATTCCTTTGCTTTATGCAATGAATGTTGTTTTTACTTTTATAATTTATTTATGTATCAATGATGAAATTTTGCACGAAGAAAATACTTTTGTGTTTTTCAAAATTGCTTTGGTAAACAGCATTAAAGTGCTTTTCATACAATTACCGATAGCAGCAATTATTTGCTTTACAATATTTTTAACCGGAGGGACAAAAACGATTTTAATTTTAACGCCGTTTTCTACGGAAATTATCAGGGTGATAATATTTTCTTTATGGCTTATTTCTTTAATTATAATACAGATGGCATTTGCTCTAAAAATAACCTTTAAGGCAAGTTTAAAATATACCGCACTTTTACTTGTTAAATATAAAATCACTTGGCTTATTTTTACTGCTTTGTTATTTTTATTATCCTTTAATATGGCAAAAGGTATTGTGCGTTTATTACCTAATTTTATAAATAACGGTTTGATTTCAAATCTATCTTTAACGGGGTTCGCTTTGGCAGTATATGTAATTGTAATTGCTTTGCTTTTACACTATTTATTTTCTTATGAAAAACCTTTTGAATTGGAGAGTGATGACTTATGAAAAAAATAATATCATTAACTTTAACTTTACTTTTAGTATTAGGTACTGTACCTTTGAAAGCGCAAGAAATTACTATCTCGCGCGAACAATTTATTGATACTTCCACCCAAATTGACAAAATACTTTCAAAAGAATTTAATAATTATACTATCAAAAACCCTGAAGCCGCTTATAAAGAATATAGGGATATTTTAAAAGAAAAAAGCAAACAATATAACCCGGACCAAGCCAAAACATACCGTGATAAACAAACTTATAGAAATAGGGCCTTTATGCCGTATATAAGCCCAAAAGAAAAATATCCTAACAGCACATATTTTAAAAAGGAAGGCGATTTTTACAGATATGCAATTGCGGCACGTAATGCTGCTTTAGAAACAAAAACGCCTTTGGGTTATGAAGATTTCCAAAACCACGCGGAAAATGAAATGCGCCGTATGTTTTTGCAAGAGAGCAAAGACGAAAATGTCTTAAAAGAAATCAACCTTAATAATAAAAGAAGCCCGATAAATGATGCTTCTTACTTAGCGGGTTATTATGCACAAAACCTTGCATTTACGGAAGCAGTACGCGAGGCTAATCTTACTTTGCGTTCTTCTGACTGCCAATCCCCTGAAAGCAAAAAAGATAAAGATTGTATTGATGCCGGTATTTTAGGACAGTATGATTATAAATTGTTTGAATCTGCCAACCAAAATATTATAAAACATATTTCAACTATTGCACCAAAAATGAACCGTTGCTTGAGCCAAGTTTTAGCACCGTTGCAAGCAAAAAAAATTGCCTTGCAGGAAATTGAAGATTATTTAGATGAACACAGTAATTTACCATGGGCTGCTTGCGGTGTAGATTACGAAGAAGCTAAAGAATTAATTTTAGATAATACTTTAACAAGAGCAGATGCTGAAGATATGATAGATAATCAAGGCTTCGGTGCAAAACTTTTAGGAACTTTAGATTACATCAGTTTGAGTTACTATGTTAACAGAGCAAGTGCCATAGAAGATTTTAAAATGGGTGAGGAAGACCAATTTGAAGATATGTCAAATGCCGAAATATACCGCGAAGCACAAATAAGTGATATATTATCTAACTCATTAAATAAAGTATTGACGCAAATTGCCTCCAATTATATAACATACGGGCAAGTGTTTTATTATGATGTGGAAAGTTTTAGCGGCAAAAGCGATAAATTTGCCGAAGGTTGGCATGCAGTAAGTACTAATGAAATTTACCAAAATATGCCAATAGCAAAATTGGCACAAAATGCAATAGCCAGGTCCGGCAGGAGGGGGTACCAGGATAAAACTTTTGCAAAAAGTATGCAGGAAGTTCGCTTTGAAAGTAATGCAAAATCGCAAGTGGAAATTTTGATGATTGCGGCAGATTTCGTAATGGACCCTACTATGTTGCTTGCCCCGATAGGCGAAACAGTAAAAGGTTTAAAATTAGCAAGCAAAGTAGCCAAAGTTGCACCGAAAACTACCGGAAAAGTTAAAAAAGCAGCTGAAACAGTAGGTAAAGGTGTTCAATTTGCTAAAAATGCCGTAACAGACACTAAAGTAGGCAGAGGGGTAAAAAAAGCGGCAGAACCTGTTAGAAATTTAAAATCAAAAACCGGTAAATTTGTAGGTGATGCTTTTGATGACTGGAGTGATATGGGCAAGCATTTGGACGATGTAAAAGCCCCAAAAACCACACCTCAAACTACCGGTATTGAAGATTTTGCGAAAACAACACCGACGCCAAAACCTGAACCAAAAACAGCATTAGATCCGGATAATTTAGACTTAACCAAAGAATTTGATGAAGCCTTAGAAAAAAGTAAACTTGGTTTACTAGAAAAACGATCTTCCGTTCCCGAAAGATATAAAGAACAAATTGATGATATATTGGAACAAATAAATAAGGCAAAGGCAGATTCTTCTTTAACCCCTGATCAACGTAGAGTAGTTGATGAAGCAACAGAATACTTTAATAGTTTAACCCCTGAAAATTTAGCAGATGGCAACCTCTATAATTCTCCTAAATTCAGAGAAAATGCTGCGAAATTAAGATCTCCAAATGCAACGGAACATGGATTCTTTATAGATGCAAGTGGTGGAGAATCCTACATACTGATGGAACAAGGTTATATACCTCACATATTATTTAGTGAAGGAGATTTGCCATTTAACGATATAAAGAAAATGTTCAAAGGTGCTCAAAAAACAGACAAACCTATTTTTGTCAGATTACAATCGCATGGCGAAATAGATGCTTCTGGTAAATTCTATTTTATTTTAGGAGATGGTGAATCTAAAAACGTGATATATACAAATGATCTAGTAGAAGCTTTACAATCGTTGCGTACAACAACCGGTACACCGGAAATTAATTTATATTCAGGTGCTTGCCATTCCGGTCAATTTTTAGATGAATTCGTAAAATTACCTGTAGAACAACGAAAAGGAATTAACATCTTTGCGACAGCAGGTTCTCCTCTACAAGTGAATGTTACCAGCAATGTCAATTTATCTAGAATTAGAGGTGCATCCGGAACCATAAAAGAGGATCAATTAGATAATATAATAGAAATCATAAGAACTAAAGGAAATATTTTTACCCGTGCCTATGTTGATGGGGAAATATTTGATCCTTTAGGGCAAGCTTTATTACGCTCCAAAGCAGATCCTAAATATGCTAAATTAACCGACAAATTAGAAATTTTAAACAGATTTCATACATCTACTGATGTTAAAGTAAGCGACCTTGCGCTTGATTATCAGTTTGATGCCCATGGATACTGGTATCCTCAAGGTAATAGTTTTGCTGCGGCGTCGAATGTTTTTGATACAGAATGTAGAGCACAAGGTTTAGAAGATGATATTATTGAGTTCGTGCACGAAACAGCCCTTCAAATGCGTAAAGGAAAAAGATGGTAATGAATCTTAAATACCAAATATTTGCAAACTGCTTATAATTTTGTTATAATATTTACAGGAAAAGATATTCCTTGGACTAATGGTGATTTCCTAAAATATCTAGGCATTAACGAGGTAGAGCAATACCCCGCGGTGCTTTTTTTTACAAGAAAACAGGATTATGAAAACTTACGAAACAGTAACAATACTTAAACCGCAACTCAATGATAATGAAGTTGCCGCCTTGGTTGAAAAAATCAAAGGCCTGATAAGCACTAATAAAGGCGAAGTTCTTTCTGAAGAAAAACTCGGCCGCAGGCGCTTATCCCACGAAATTAAGAAAAACCGCGAAGGCTTTTACTTATATTTCCGCTTCAAAGCAGAACCGAACTTTGTTAAGAAATTCAACGACACCTTAAAGCTCAATAATTCAATTTTAAGAAATATCCTAATGTCTTACGAAGAACCAAAAAATAAACCTGCTAACAAAGCAAAAGCAGAAGTAGCAGCATAATATGGCTAAAGTTCCGGAATTAAATTTTATTATTGTTTCCGGCCGCTTAACACGCGACCCGGATATCAGGATGACCCAAAAGGGCAGCACGGTTTGCTCTTTTAGCATCGCAAACAACAGGTCTTATATGG
>CAMUXX010000105.1 GCA_947164805.1 uncultured Elusimicrobia bacterium
GCTCTTCCGATCTAATTAACATAATTGTTAGCATATAGGCCATAGGATCATTACTGCCGCTTTCAAATTCAAGTAAAGATCGGACATTGCCCTGAATATGCAAATTTCGCGCTCTTAAAATTGAAAAAACCGAGGCTGAATCTGTTGAGGACATCACCGCAGCCAAGAGCAAACACCCTGTTAAACCAAGTTCCGATTTTAGCGACGGAAAAATATAGGAAAATAATCCTGTAAATAAAGCAGTTAAAATAACACCGACAGTAGATAAAATTATACCCTCTTTGGCAATAGTCTTAATATCGCTTTCACGCGTATCCATACCGCCTGAAAACAATATAATACTTAAAGCAACCATACCGATAAATTGTGTTATTTTATAGTTGGAAAATTGTATACCCAAGCCGTCACTTCCAAAAAGCATACCAACAAGCAAAAATAAAAGCAAAGCCGGTACGCCAAAACGATACCCCGTTTTACCTGCTAAAATGCTAACAAATAATAAAATTGAACCAATCAATAAAAAATTGCCGGCGCTAAGTGCCATTTAAAACCCCTCACATCTTAAAGTTTTCGCCTAAATATAATTTACGGGCCTTTTCATCATTTAAAAGTTTATCAGGGCTGCCTTCAACCAAGATTTTACCATCGTAAATTAAATAAGCGCGTTCGGTTAATGGTAAAGTTTCGCGGACATTATGGTCCGTAATCAAAATACCAAGCCCGCGGTTTTTAAGTTTAAATATCATTTCCCTAAGTTCTGCTACTGTTATGGGGTCAATACCGACAAAAGGTTCGTCAAGTAAAATAATTTTTGGGTTACTTATCATACAACGGGCAATTTCCATACGGCGCTTTTCCCCGCCGGACAATGTCCAAGCTTTTTGTTTGGCAAGTTTTGTTAAGCCAAATTCCGTTAAAAGTTGGTCCACCCTATCAGTACGTTTTTTAGCATTAGGTTCAAGGCGCTCCAGAATAGCAAGCAAATTTTCTTCAACAGTTAAACCTCGGAAAATTGTTGGCTCCTGTGCAAGATAACCAAGCCCACAGCGTGCGCGTTCATACATAGGTAAAGCGGTTACATCTTTACCGTCGATAAAAACTTTACCGGAAGTAGCCGCGATAAAACCTACTATCATATAAAACGAAGTTGTTTTCCCGGCCCCGTTTGGGCCCAAAAGCCCTACAATTTCCCCTGAATTTATTTGTAAGGAAACACCTTTAACTACAAGTCTTTCTTTATATGCTTTTTTTAAATCTATACCTTTAAGTTCCATAATTATTTCCTTAAATGTTTAAAATTTTCTTGTGACATTAAATCTTTCTTCATGGTCAGCCAACCTTGCGGCTTGCCTGTTGCATTAAATTTACCGGTTTTTGTATTTACAATCATTTTATCTGCTTCCAAAGCATAACTGCCGTCTTTATTTTGCCCTAACATTATGGGGCGGACTGATATAGCCTCAAAAATACCGCTAACTCTGTCAAATGTTACTTCTTCGGCTTTCAAAGTATTTTCTTTATCGCTTAACTGCACTTTACCGCTTGCTTTAAAAAAATTTGCTTTGTTTGAAAAGTCCACCTTATTTGCGAGTAGAGTATACACATTTTCAGGTGTAGTATAGACTATTTTAACTTGCATTTTTTTTGTACCTGCTGCAAAACCATTATCGGTTTTTTGATTATAAAAAACACGATCAGCATTTAACGTTATGGTTGTATTATCTTCACTGCGGGATAAAAACACATTACCTAACAGTTCATAAATTTTATCTTTTCTTTTTGATAAAGCTTTGTCTGCTAAAATTTTATACATCTCATTTTCATAGCGAACATTGCCAATAAACTCTTCCTCAAAAGCATCTTTTCTTATTATCCATTTATCACTTTTTACCATTCCGCCAAGGAGCATAGTTAAATCTTCTTCCGTTTGGCTATAAATTAACGGCGTTAATGAAATAAAGATAAAAAGTAAAAATAATTTTTTCATTTTAACGGTTGTAATCCCTTTAAATTAGGCGGCAAATCGGTAACCTGTTTAAAAATTTCAATATTTGAAAACCCTCTATCCGCCTTTAATGCTTTTCCTTTAACTGTAATACCGCTGCGTTTTAAGATGAAAGGGACGTCAGTCCATGCCACTTTAGTTTGTGTATTATAGTAAAGTTTGGAAGTTGTAAGTTTTAAATCTTCCTCTTTAACCGTAACTACAACAGATCCGGTAAAGGTTATAATACCCTCCTTAAAAGTTCCATTCTTTGCAGTTAAAACGGCTTCCCCCTTTTCTTGATTAAAGGTAATTTTTGGGTTATCCATCAAAACATCCTGATTATCATAAAAATCTGCCGAAGCAGCCTTTAACTGCCATGTGCTTTCACCGTAGGCAGTTTCCCTCATGATAACCCCTTCCGCTCTTTGGTGCGGAACGGTGCCACTGGGGCTTGACGCGTTTTTCTGACAAGCGCCGATTAAAATTAAAGAGGTTAAAATTAAAAGTTTCTTCATTTTATTTTTTTGCCAAAGCGATAAATTCTATTAAATTATCTTTATCTAAAAAACCGATAACTTTATTCTTTTTATCTACCACAGGTGCATTATCAAATTTACGCGCATTTATTATTTTTGCCGCCTCAATAGCAGGCATATCTTGAGGGAAGGCAAATGGTTTTTTTGTCATAACTTCGGTAATTTTTAAATCTAAAACATTTTGTTTTTTTTGAAGGAGACGCCTTAAATCACCATCTGTAAAAAAACCTTTAAGCAAACCCTTTTTATCAACGATAGCAGCTGCACCGGTTTTATTTTTTGTCATAACAAACAAAGCATCTTGCACCGTTGCACCCTCTAAAACAATAGGGTTTTTACCTTTAAACATTATGTCTTTTACAAAGTAAGTTAAAAGTTTGCCAAGCGTTCCGCCCGGATGAAAAAAGGCAAAATCTTCTTTGTGGAAATTTTTGATTTTCATTAAACAAATCGCCAATGCATCACCAAGTGCGAGCATTGCAGTTGTAGAGGATGTAGGAGCCAAATTATAGGGGCAGGCTTCGCGTTTAATTTTAACTTCAAGACAAATGTCTGCCATTTTACCAAGTGTAGAATTTTTATGCCCGGTTAAAGCAATAATTTTAATTTTTTCTTTTTTGAGCGGAGTTAAAATTTTACTAAGTTCCTCAGTTTCACCGGAAAATGATAAAGCCAAAACTATATCTTTTTCTGTAATCATCCCCAAATCGCCATGCAAGGCTTCAGTCGGATGAACAAAAAATGAAGGTGTACCGGTTGATGCCAATGTGGCTGAAATTTTGCGCCCTATATGCCCGCTTTTCCCAATACCTACAACCACCAAACGTCCGCCTGATTTGCTTACAAGCATAACTGCTTTAACAAAATCTTTACCTAAAATCTTAGCACTGTCTTTAAGAGCAGTTTCTTCGGACACAAAAACTTCTTTTGCAATTTTTAAAATATCAGTACTTTGCAAATTTATTTTAGCCATGGGGTAACCTCCGCTGAAATTGTTCTTTTGTGATAAGGTTTCGGTAATTTATCCGTCAGCATATTAACTACATAAAATAATCCAAGCAAAATAGCATAAATTATAATAACGGCTTTTAAAGTTTTGGATAAAGTTTCCTTTAATTCATCTTTTGGCATTTTGTAACCTCATCAATAGAAAGCATTTGCTTTACAACTTCTTTTAATTCCGCCAAATTTAAAGTATTGGCTTTATCTGAAAGGGCCTTTTCCGGGTGCGGATGTGCTTCAAAAAATACTCCTGCAATACCCGCACCGGCTGCGGCACGCGCCAAAGTAAGTGCGACAGTTTTATCCCCCCCTGTTGAGCCTGCACCGGAAGGTTTTTGCATGGAGTGCGTTAAATCAAAAATTACAGGGTACCCTGTGCGGCGCATAATTTCAAAACTGCGCATATCAACTACCAAATCACCGTAACCGAAACTTGCACCGCGCTCTGTTAGCAAAATGTTTTTATTACCCGTACTTTCTATTTTCTTGATTATTTTAAAATATTAGCTAAGATAAAATAAAATTTCACATTTATTTAACAAGAGAATAGTTGCATGAGCAAGGATGTTCTAATATTTCTTTTGCTAACTAAATCTCATTTGTGTGCAACTGCAGGGACTAA
>CAMUXX010000106.1 GCA_947164805.1 uncultured Elusimicrobia bacterium
GCTCCAATACTGTCTGCCAATGAAGCCGCAATAGAAGCGAAAATTAAATTCCTTGCCGGTACATATGTGGTCGGTAAACGTCCTATGCTTTTAATTTTTGGTAAAGGATCATTTGGAATAGCAACTTTGCTGCCGCCGACCAAAGAGGTAATATCCTTTAACCACGGCAGATTCAAACTTATTTCAATTAATTTAACCTTTAGATCTTTGCATATTTTACGGCAGCAATCTCTTTCCTTTTTATGTTTTTGGCCATAGGCTATATTTAAACATATACACTCGTAACCTTGACTTAGGGCCCAATATAAACATGTTGTTGAATCAAGCCCGCCGGAATGTAAAATTATTGCTTTTTTTGTCTTTTTAGTGGTCATTTATTTTTCCTCAATTATAGCAGCGGTTTGTGCGAATTTGGTTATTATTTCGATATCACCTTCATTTAGGTCATCAAGATATTTAACCATATTTGTTGCTAAAGTTATTGGGCGCCCGTTATTATTGTCTTCATCAAAATATTGCTTTATTAACAAGGCATTTGCGCCATGTGCCGCTGCAAAATTTTGTAAACGCAAAATGCTGGCCTCAATTACTTTAGGGTCATTAGGTAAATTTTTAATACGTTGTATACCGATATTCGACCACGGGCGTGTAATTTGGTTTACATTTGTAAATACAGGCAGGTCTTTGCCTTCTTTTACTTGTATAGATAAATTTTGCGGTCCTATAGGAATATAATCTTCCTTGCCTTGCATAGAAACGCAAGCACTTAAAGAACATAAAACTAAAGTTAGAAATAAGTATTTTTTCATATAATCTCCTAATTTTTTGCGGCAAGCTGTCCGCAAGCGGCGGAAATATCGGAACCTAAACTCTTTCGGACAGTTGCTTTAATATTCATTTTTTCCAAGGCTTCCGCAAAAGCATAAACAGCGGCAATAGGCGGTGTTTTCGCTTTTGAAGTAGCCGGGTTACAAGCAATTAAATTTACATGTAAAAGGTAATTATCTTTAAAGGAATTTATCCATTTGCCCAACTTTCTTATATGTGCAGGCGAATTGTTTTCACCGTCTATAACGGTATATTCCAAAAACACCTCGCGCGCATTTAATTTTAAATAATTTTCAAGTTCTTGTTTTATAATGTCTAAGTTATATTTGCGGTTTATGGGCATTAAGGTGGAGCGTTCTTTATTATCCGCATTATGTAAAGAAAGTGCCAAATTCACCTGTGGTAATTCTTTAGCCAGATTTTCAAATTTATCAGCAATACCTGAAGTAGAAATTGATATATGGCGTTTGCCGATATTTAAGTAATCTTTATTTGATAAAATTTCCACGGCTTTTTTTACTTCCACATAATTCAAAAGCGGTTCGCCCATGCCCATAAAAACTATATTTGAAACACGCTCTCCTTTGAATTCCTTTTGTAAAAATTGATGCCAAAATAAAACTTGGTCAGAGATTTCTTCCGCGGTCAAATTCCGTTTAAAGCCGAGTTTACCCGTCGCACAAAATGCACAACCAAGTGGGCAACCTGCCTGGGAAGAAACACAAACACTCCAAAATTTACCCGGTTTCATTAAGACAGTTTCAATTTTTGGGCCGTCGTATAATTTTAACAAAGCTTTGTAAACTTTGTCTAATTTTGAACTTTGTAATTTGACGAGGTCAAAAGATAAAATTTTAAAATTTTTATTTAAGGCTTCCTGTAAATTTTTAGGTAAAGTTTTAATATCTCGCCAAGCAGCAAAACCATCAACGAAAATGCCTTGCCTTATTTGATTTAAACGGTAAGCCGGCAAATTGTTTGTTTTGACAAAATCTTTTATTTTAATAAAGTCCATATATTAACATTTTATCAAATTTGGCAGTATAAAAGAGCAAAACATTCCTATCTTTTTGCCTATTAATGTTAAAAATTATAAAATATATGTGTATGAAAAGGGAGTCAAAAATTTCAACAAACCAATATCCCAAATTATTGCCGACGGTTTATATAATAATTTCTTTGGCTTTAATGATATTACCTCTGCAGCAAACGGTTAATTCCGTCAGGGCAGTGCTTGCTTATTTGTTTATCCCACAACTTAGATTGGCGCATCAAACAAAAGAATATTTTAAAGATATTAATGAGGGTACTCAAACTCTTTTAAATGTTGCTTTTGAAAATTTTGAACTCAAAGAAAAATTAAAGAAACTTCAAATCGAAGCCCTAGAAATACCGGTTCTGCAAGAAGAAAATGCCCGTTTACGTCAAGCACTTAATTTAACTAAGTCAATAAAAATCAAAGGTACTTGGGCAAAAGTAGCCTATAAAGAGCCGAATAAAATGTCAAGTTTGATTATAGATAAAGGTGAGGTTGACAGTTTATCATTACGTTCCCCTGTACTTGCTTTAACCGAAGACGGTACGCCGGCTTTGTTAGGAATGATAGTGGAAGTTTCAAAAAATACTTCAAAAATTTTATTATTACCTGATGAAGATTTTAATGCTTATGTTTATCTCGGCAATACTAAAACAGAGGCTCTTTTGAAAGGACATGGATTGAGAAATGTAACTTTAAAATATTTGCCTTTAGAAGAAGATTTGCAAATTGATACCCCTGTTTTTACCTCATCTTCAAGTGCTTTATTCCCGGAGGGATTACTTGTCGGCTACATTACAAATGACGGCACAGAGGGCTTAACCGGTGCTTCAACCTATAAAGAACCCACATTAAAACCTGCCTTAAATTTTGATAATGTAAAGGAAGTTTTTGTCTTATCCTATAAGGGGGAAAATAATGCTTAGAATATTAAACCTCATTTTAGTTTTTATTATAGCAACTATTTTTTATTGGTTTGGTTTAATGGTATTTGCTCCGCTTGAATTATCGGTAAATATGATGCTTGCGTTTAGTATAGTAATTGCCGTAATATTACCCCAAAGGTATGGTTATACTTTTGCTTTTTTCAGCGGTTTGTTTTTAGATTTCTTGGGAACTTCACTTTTTGGTTCGCATGCCCTTGCCTTTACTTTGCTCATGGTGCTTTTCTATCAGGTTAGAGATAAAATAGACTTCAAAGAGTGTATTCCACAAATGGTTATAACAAGTATGTTGAATATTTTGTTTATTTTAATTTTCGGCTTATTGTCTAAGATTTTTACCGGTGTTTTTATTTGGCAGGGATGGAAAGATTTTATTTTCGGCTCACTGGTTTTGGGGTTAATTATGCCTTTATTTTATAATATAACTGCGAAATTTTTAATATTTGATGTTTTGAAAAAAGCAAATGAAAACTAAACTTAATTTTAATACTCAGCGTTTAATGTTAATGTTTGTTTTAGCCTTGCTTTGCGGGGCCTTAATAGCATATAAGTTAATTTTTATACAATTTATTTCCCATCAGCAATATACCTCACAAGCAGAAAAAAACAGAACCCAAATTTTATACCAAACTGCCCCTCGCGGGCAGATTTTGGCAAAAGGGGGGGAAGTTTTAGCATCCAATCAGGCATCATTTTCCTTATACTATTTACCGCCTTTTGAAATGCCCCAGGAAAAGGTTTTAATAGAAATGTCCGAAGCAGTTTCTAAGAATACTTTTAAGCCGCAAAAAGATATTTTGCAAATTGTAAAGAAATCATTAAAAAACGGTAAAGCAGCGTTGCTTGTTGATAATTTAGCACCCAAAAATATTTTCGCTTTAGCGGAACTTCAAAACTTCTATCCCGGTTTATATTTGCTTGAAGAAACAAAACGTTATTACCCTTACGGCGCAAGTGCAGCACAGGGGCTGGGAGAGAGCGGGACGAGGGAAAAAAGGGCGGGGAAGGAACTTGCCGGAGAACTTAATTAACGTTTGAATTCAAAAATAGGCAAAAGCGGTATAGAAAAACGTTATGAAAAAGAATTAAAGGGCCGTGACGGCGGTTTGTTTTTGGAAGTAAATTATAAAGGCCGCGTAACACAAATTATGAAAGATAACCGCTGGCGTAAAGGTGCTGATGTTTATACCACTTTGCTTGCCCCTGTACAACAGGCGGCGGAGGATGCCGTTCGTAATTCTTTAACCGGGCGCGGTGCCGCAGTTGTTTTAGATGTCAAAACAGGCGCTGTGCTTGCTTTGGCTTCTTTGCCGGATTGGGACCCAAA
>CAMUXX010000107.1 GCA_947164805.1 uncultured Elusimicrobia bacterium
CCCTTGTTTAATATTTTCAATTTTTCTTACATCAATTCTAACGGATGAGTAAAATTTTAAAGCAAGACCGCCTGGGGTAGTTTCTGGGTTACCAAACATTATGCCGATTTTTTGGCGTAACTGGTTAATAAAAATAATACTAGTTTTTGTCTTATTGAGCAAACTTGTTAATTTCCGAAGTGCTTGGGACATCAGCCTTGCTTGCAAACCGACATGTGCATCACCCATGTCACCCTCTATTTCCGCTTGCGGAACAAGGGCAGCAACGGAGTCAACAATAATCAAGTCCACTGCGCCGGAAGAAACTAATTTTTCGGCAATTTCCAGGGCTTGTTCGCCACTATCAGGTTGGGAAATTAAAAGTTCGTCTGTATTAACACCAATTTTGCTTGCATAAACAGGGTCCAAAGCATGCTCGGCATCAATAAAGGCAACAATGCCACCATTCTTTTGTGCTTGTGCGGCAATATGCAAACTTAAAGTTGTTTTACCGCCGGCTTCAGGGCCGTAAATTTCAATAACGCGCCCACGCGGAATACCGCCGATACCTAATGCCAAATCTAATGAAAGAGCACCTGTGGGGATGCATTCCACTTTTTTAACAACATTATCACCAAGTTTTGAAATGGCGGTTTTACCGAAGGACTTTTCAATCTGGCTGATTGCAAGTTCCAATGCTTTTGCTTTATCTAAAGCGGCCTTTTTTTCTTTATCTTCTGCCATATAATCTCCTATTTCTTATGGGGCTTTTGGGCCTTAAAGGTTAATTTTTGTTTTGTTTCATCAAAGTCTACTGAAATTGTTGTGCCTTGCGGATATTGTCCGACCAAAATAAACTCGGCTAACGGGTCCTCTAGTTCGCGCTGTAATGTGCGCAACAAGGGGCGTGCGCCGTATTTCGGCTCATATCCGTTTTTGGCTAAAAATGCTTTTGCCTCTTTAGTATACTTTATTTTTAAATCTTGCGCTACAAGTTTTTTAGAAATATTTTCAAGATTTAAATCTAAAATACTCAAAACATTATCCTCTGTTAAAGAGTGGAAAACGATAATTTCATCCAAACGGTTAATAAATTCCGGGTTGAAAGTTTTGCGCACTTGTTCCATAACATTTGTTTTCATATCACTATACTCGGCTTGTTCATTTTGCTCGGCGGAAAAGCCAAGGTGAGAGCCTTTATTTGTAATTTCCCTTGCGCCGATATTTGAAGTCATAATAATAATTGTGTTTTTGAAATTTACTTTATGGCCTAAATTATCGGTTAATTGTCCTTCGTCTAAAACCTGCAGCAAAATATTGTAAATATCGGGGTGTGCTTTTTCAAATTCATCTAACACAACAACACTGTAAGGGCGGCGGCGGACGGCCTCTGTTAATTGACCGCCTTCCTCATAACCCACATAGCCCGGGGGCGCACCGATAAGGCGGGAAACTGTAAACTTTTCCATATATTCAGACATATCAAGGCGTATCATAGCCTCTTCATCACCAAATAAAAATGTTGCAAGTGTTTTTGCAAGTTCTGTTTTACCAACACCCGTCGGCCCTAAAAATAAAAAGCCACCGATAGGCCTGTTTGGGTTTGAAAGGCCTGTTCTTGAACGCCTTAAGGCTTTAGCAATAACTTTCACTGCTTCCTCTTGCCCGATAATGCGTTTATGCAAATATTCCTCGGCTTTCAAAATTTTTTCCGTTTCACTTTGTGTTAAACGCGTAACGGGTATACCTGTCCATTTGGAGGCAACTAGAGCAATGTCTTCTTCAGTCACTTTAATATTCTTTTTATCGCGTTTTGCCTGCCAGGCGGTTTTTAAATTGTCAAGTTCTTCTTTTAATTTATGTTCTTTTTCTTTTAAGGCAGATGCCTCTGTATACTTTTCTTTTTTAAGTAATTCTTCTTTTTGTTCCACCAATGTTTTTAATTTTTGTTCTTTATCCTTAATTTCAGGCGGAAGTAAAGAATTTTTTAAACGTGCACGGGAGCCTGCTTCATCAAGCAAATCAATGGCTTTATCAGGCATGGCACGGTCTGTAATATAGCGATCGGCAATACGCGCGGCGGCTTCTATTGCTTCATCCGTAAATTGCACTTTATGGTGTTCCTCATAATTTTTGCGGATACCTTTTAAAATTTCTATGGTTTGAGCAATTGTGCTTTGTTCGGCAGTAATAGGCTGAAAACGACGCTCCAAAGCAGGATCCGCTTCCACGTATTTGCGGTACTCGTCAAAAGTTGTTGCACCGATACATTGTATTTCTCCGCGTGCTAAAGCAGGTTTAAGCATGTTTGATGCATCTGTTGAGCCTTCCGCCGCACCGGCACCGACAATTAAATGAAATTCATCAATAAATAAAATTATATCCCTTGCCTGTTCAAGTTCTTTAATAATATCTTTCACCCTTTGCTCAAATTCGCCGCGATATTTTGTACCGGCAACCAAAGAGCCAATATCCAAACTTACAAGACGTTTATTATGCAAAACATCTGCAATATCGCCTGATGCCATTTTTTGGGCAAGGCCTTCAACGATAGCAGTTTTACCGACGCCGGCTTCTCCAATCAAAATCGGATTATTTTTTGTACGGCGCGCAAGAATTTGGGTTATTCTTTCAATTTCATCTTCACGACCGATAACAGGATCAAGTTTGCCTTCTTTGGCAAGTAAAGTTAAATCTCTTGAATGTTCATCTAAAACAGGTGTTTTTGATTTCGGTTTTGTTGCAACTTCCGTCATAACCACAACACCTTGCTGCGGAAAAATACCGCCGCCGAGCATTTGGGTTTCCTGTATTTTTTTGGTTATTTGCCTAAGTGTTAAAGTCCTGATAAGATCTTGCGGAATTTTTAAATTTTCCAAAATTTTTGCGGCAAGCCCTTCTTGTTCCAAAGTTAGGGAAAGTAGTAAATGTTCTGTTTCAACTGTTTGGCTTGCAGTTTGCAAGGCTTCCTCAAAAGAACGCTCTAAAATATTTTTTGCACGCGGTGTGAAAGGTATTGGCCCGGAAGTCAAAAGATTATCACCAAGACCGACAAGTTTTTCAATCTCCCTTTTAATTTTTGTAGGGGTTATATTGGCTTCTTTTAGAATTTGGGAGCACATCTCATCTTTACAGGAGGCCATTGCCAAAAGCAAATGTTCCGTACCTACATAATCGTGGTGAAAATTTCTTGCCTCTTCCTGTGCTTCCAAAACTACTTTTTGTGAACCTGCACTGAACCTTAATGCCATAAATTAACCTCTTAAAAATTATACTACTTTTTGTTCTCGCGTTTTGCTTTTATAAATTCATAAACGGCAGGCAAAACGGAAATAAAAATTATTCCCACTATTATATAATGAAAATACCTTTTAACAACTTCTGTTGAACCAAAATAATAACCGCCCAGACAAAATGTGCAAACCCATAAAATTGCACCAGTAATATTATATAAAGCAAAATGGAAATAAGACATTTTACCAATACCTGCAACAAAAGGGGCAAAGGTGCGAATTATCGGGATAAATCTTGCTAAAATAATTGTTTTACCTCCGTACTTTTCATAAAATTCATGTGCGGCAAGCAAATGCTTTTTGTTTAAAAGTTTGCCGGTATCCTGCGTAAAAACTTTGGGGCCTATAAATTTACCTATGCTATAATTAGCTGCATCCCCCAAAACAGCAGCCAAAACCAAAAGTAAAAGGACAAGATGCAAATCTATCACGCTTCCTTCAACACTTGCTAAAGCACCGACAGCAAAAATTAAACTGTCCCCCGGTAAAAACGGCGTAACAACAAGGCCTGTTTCGCAGAAAATTACAGCAAATAAAACAATATAAAGCCAAGGGCCAAGAGTTGCCGCTAAAGCATTTAAATGTACATCTAAGTGTAAAAAAATATCAATGATTTGAGTAATAAATTCCACTATAAACCCCTATTTCTTTGCTTCCTCAATGCGAGGGAAAAGCGGTGCATATTTTTGTATTTCCCCGGCGGCTAAACGGCGTTTTATTTCGGCTGAAGTATTAGGCATAAAAGGTGCAATCCAATCACCAACATAACGCAAAGCAAAAATAAGTTCAAGCAAAATATTTTTTGCTTTTTCAGGCTCAGTTTTGGCAAGCGCCCAAGGTTTTGTTTCATCGATAT
>CAMUXX010000108.1 GCA_947164805.1 uncultured Elusimicrobia bacterium
CCCCTGTTGCTAAAACAACAGGGGCTAAATTACACTTATTTACCGTCAACGACTTCTGCTTCAACTACATCATCTTTCTTTTGTTCGCCTTGCGGGTTTGCTTGTGCTTGTGCACCTGCTGCACCGGCATTGGCTTGCGGGTTTGCCTTTGCTTGGGCTTCTTTGTAAATAATTTCACCCAATTTTTGGCTTGCCGTTAAGGCTTCATCTTTTGCCTTTTTGATGCGTTCTGTGTCATCAGTCTTGAGGGCTTCTTTAAGTTCGGAAAGAGCCTGGTCAATTTTGAGGCGTTCGTCTTGGCCGATTTTGTCGCCATGGTCTTTTAAGGCTTTTTCGGTAGTATATAAGACGGTGTCAGCCTCGTTTTTGGCTTCAATTCTTTCCTTAGTTTTCTTGTCTTCGTCTGCAAATTTTTCCGCTTGCTTGACGAAGTTGTTTACTTCTTCTTCGCTAAGTTTATTCGGGGCGCTGATGGTAATATGTTGTTCTTTATTAGTGCCCAAATCTTTTGCGGAAACTTTTAAGATACCGTTTGCGTCAATATCAAAGGTAACTTCAATTTGCGGAACGCCGCGCGGAGCTGGCGGAATACCGTCAAGGTCAAATTTACCTAATGGTACATTGTCCTTTGCCATAGGGCGTTCGCCTTGCAAGACATTAACTGTTACTGCAGGCTGATTATCTGCCGCGGTTGAAAACACTTGGGTTTTCTTTACAGGGATTGTGGTGTTTCTGTCAATAAGTTTTGTCATAACACCGCCCAAGGTTTCAAGGCCGAGTGAAAGCGGAGTAACATCGAGCAAGAGAATATCTTTAACATCACCTGTTAAAACACCTGCTTGAATTGCGGCACCGTCTGCCACGCATTCCATAGGGTCAATACCGCGTTCAATTTTTTTGCCGACATGTTTTTCAACATATTCTTGAACGATAGGCATACGTGTTGGACCGCCGACCATGATGATTTTATCAATATTGCTCATTGAAAGTTTACTGTCGCTTACTGCTCTGTCAATAGAAGCACCGCAGCGTTCAACTGTCGGGCGGACTAAACTTTCAAGTTTAGCACGAGAGAGTTTTGTTTCCAAGTGTTTAGGGCCATTTTGGTCAGAGGTGATGAAAGGCAAATTAATATCGGTTTCCATTGTGGTGGAAAGTTCAATTTTTGCTTTTTCTGCGGCATCTTTTAAACGCATCATGGCTTGTTTATCATTGGCCAAGTTAATGCCGGTTGTTTTCTTAAAATCATCAACTAACCAATCAATTATGGCATTATCCATATCGGTACCGCCGAGTTTTGTATCACCTGAAGTTGCAAGAACTTCAAAGGTACCTTCACTGCTCATTTCCATAATTGTAACATCTAGTGTACCGCCACCGAGGTCAAAAACCAAGATTTTTTGGTCCTTACCTGTTTTATCAATACCGTAAGCAAGTGCGGCTGCAGTCGGTTCGTTTAATAAGCGGACGACTTCAAGCCCCGCAATTTTACCGGCATCTTTTGTTGCCTGGCGTTGGTTATCGTTAAAATAAGCAGGAACGGTAATAACTGCCTTTTCAACAGTTGTACCCAAAAATGCTTCAGCATCTTTTTTAACTTTCTGTAATACGAAAGCGGAAAGTTGTTGGGGGGTAAACTCATTACCGCGTAAATTAAATTTATAATTTTCACCCATACGGCGTTTAAAAGCGGTTGCAGTACCTTCCGGGTTTAAAACTGCTTGCTTTCTTGCCGGTTCACCGACTAAGCGTTGCCCATCTTTAGTAAATGCTACATAAGATGGGAAAGCCTTACCGCCGATAGAATTGCCTTCCGCTGAAGGGATAATGGTTGGCTTACCGCCTTCCATAACGGCTGCTGCCGTATTTGATGTTCCTAAGTCAATACCAATAATTTTAGACATAATTTCTCTCCTTAAATCTTAATTTTGTTTTTCGTTTTTTTCTTTGTTATCTTCTTGTACTTTGCCTTCTTTAGTGTCGGCACATTTGCAAACTACAACTTGCGCAGGTCTTATAATTTTACCGTCAAGTTCTACCGCTTTTACAAGTTCCTGCAAAACTTTGCCGTCATCTTTAGCAGGGCAAGGCACTGTTGTGATAACTTCTTGGGTCATCGGGTTATAGGGCTTACCTATGCCATCTAAAACCTTTAGGCCTTGGGCTTTAAAAGACTTTTCAACTTCTTCCAAAATCATTGAAAGCCCGTGTTTTAAATGTTTGAGTTCTACACCTTCTTTGTTAAACTCCCCCTTTGCTTTAAGTAAATTATCGTACATCGGCAAGAGTGATTTTAAAACCTCTGCTTTACCAAAAGAGATAAGTAAAGGTTTTTCCTTTTCCGTACGCTTTCGGTAATTTTCAAAGTCAGCCTGAAGGCGGAGAAGCTGGTCCAAATAATTTTGGCTCTTAGCCTTTTCCTCCTCAAGTGCTTTGTTTAGAGGTTCTTGATCTTCTTGCGTTTGTTCTTCTGTATCGTCTTGAAGCGGTTCATGTTCTTTAACAAGTTCTTCTTCAAGTTCCTCTTTAAGTTTCTTTTTTGACATTACTTACCTTCCTTTTCCTCTAGTTCCGTGCGCCAATTTGTAATTGTGCTGCCGAGCATTTGGCCTATAAAGTTTACAAGAGAAATCATTTTTGTATATTCCATGTGCTTCGGTCCCACTATGCCGATAAGCCCCACAGTCTTGCCACCCACTTTACAGGCAGAGGATATTATGCTTAAATTTTTAAGTTCATGCATTTTGTTTTCTTCCCCGATAGTTACCGATACTTGGTTGTTTGCATCTGTTTTTTGCAAATTCTGCATTTTTTCATTTAAAAGCAAGGCAAATTTATCGCGTTCTTCCATTACGCGCATCATTTGCCCAAAGTCCATAAAATCTTCGGGGGAAACTGCATCAATAAGTTCGCTTAAACCTTCAATATATAATTGGTCCGCATTTGTTTGGTGTTCGGACAATTCCTTTAATATATTGTAGGCTAGTTCGGTTAAGCCTTCATGGTCGCATTGCCCTTGGTTTAAGGCCGTCCATAAAATGCGTTGTGCGGAGCGGTAACTTTTACCGGAAATCTCATCATTAATAAACGCATTTATCATAACAAGGCGTGCGGGGGATATGGGTTTCCTTATCCTCACCGGCCAATGTTTTATAGTGCCTTCTTCCGTTACCAAAACGGCAAGCACATTATAAGGCCCAAGCGGTATAAAATCAAGGCGTTGTACGGTGGATTCTTCCACACTGTTTTGCAGGACAAACCCTGCAGAGTGAGTTAATGCAGACAGCATTTTGCAAGTCTGCGTCATCAGGCGGTTAACTTCGCCGACATTTTGTTTATACTCCTCTTCGATTCTTTGACGCTCTTTTACCGCTAATTTTTGTATTTTTGAAAGGTAATCTACATAAAACCTATATGCTTTATCGGTGGGTATTCTGCCACCTGAGGCATGCGGCTGATATAAAAAGCCGTCCTCTTCAAGCTTTTTCATTATATTTCTTATAGTTGCGCTGGAAACACCTTTTAAGCCCTTTTTGGCAACAAGTTCCGAGCCGACGGGTTTTCTGTTTTCAACAAATTCCTGGATAATCATCCTAAGGATTTTTTCTTCCCTGTCTTTAACAACTTCCGGTTTTAATATTCTCATAATTAACCTTTCTTTTGGGGCCGGGGTTTTGTTTTATTTCCCTCGTGCCTTGCCGCTTTTTTAGCAACCTGTTTAAGCGACTGCTAATATTGTATATAATTTTTTCAAAGTTGTCAATCCCTATGTTTGAGTGCTAATTTAGATTATTGTTTTTTAGAAGGTAAATATAGCAAAAACTTGATATAATATTAGTATGAAAAATTTATTTAAATTGTTAGCAGTAGTGCTTTGTTTATGTTTTTCTTTACCGGCAGCGGCGGAAGAAAAAATAAATAATTTTGAAGTCCATTTTGATTTACGTGGAAATAATACTGCCACAGTAAAGGAATATATAACTTTTACGGCGGAGCATGATCAAATTAGACGTGGTTTGTTTCGTATTTTGCCAAAAGAAAAAGGCCAAAATAGCCATATTGAAAACTTGACATTAGACGGAAAAAGACACCTTTACGATGATGAGGAGAGAGAAGGTAGTTT
>CAMUXX010000109.1 GCA_947164805.1 uncultured Elusimicrobia bacterium
ATAATTCTAAAGAACAAATAGGAAATCACTATCAAGAATATAGATCCTTTTTATCACAAGTAGTATCATTGGGGGATATCTTAGAAAAAGCCGGATATAGAAATTATTTTTTCTTAGGTTCATCGGCCGGTTTTGCTGGGCAAGATATTTATTTAAAAAATCATGGTTCTTATGAAATTTATGACCAGGAACAAATAAAATTAGAATTAAATGTTCAAAAACCGGAACCGTCATGGTGGGGTATTTTAGACCAAGATTTATATGCTTTTTCAAAAAAGAAACTGATTGAACTTGCGAAAGGGGAAGGGCCGTTTTCGGTATTAATTCAAACTATTGACAGTCATAGGCAAGGTTTTCTTTCCCCTAATTGCTCCAAGAAATATGCCAAACAGATTGAAAATGTTTACGCATGTGTTTCGGCGCAACTTAGTGAATTTATAAGTTGGTGTACCAAACAGGATTTTTTTAAAAATACTACGATAGTAATTGTTGGCGATCATTGTAATATGGATGAATCTTTCTTTAAGAACGGTATTAGTGAACAAACAGGTTATTATGAAGGAACTAAGCGACGAATATATAATGTTTTTATCAATGCAGCAACTTATCCGCAAAAAGAAAAGAATCGCTTGTTTTCTACTTTTGACATATTTCCAACTACTTTGGCCGCTTTAGGAGTGCAAATAGAGGGGGATCGTTTGAGTTTAGGAACTAATTTGTTTTCATATAAACAAACGCTTTTAGAGCAATATGATTATCAGTATCTATCTGAGGAATTGAGAAAAAAGTCAGATTTTTATAATAAAAACCTGCTATATCCCACACAAATATTTAAAACTTGGACAACGAAAATAAAACCTTAGTTATATAGTGGAAGGTATGTGCAGATTATATTGTAAGAATTATTTACTTGCCCAGATAGATTGTTATTGCAAATCTATGCCGTGCATGCTACTTGCGGTGATTTTATCAGTTATTTTTTGTTTTAACTCTTTATTAATTTCTTCAAAAATTTCTTGCCTGCGTAATTGATGAATCATTTTTTCTATAGTGGGTGTTATTAATAGACCGCCATAAGGATATTTGATATGCATCGCTTTTTCAAAAACATTAATTGCGATAATATTTCCTGGGTCTTCTGTCAAAACAATAGGCCCACCGCTATTTCCTGGTATCGTATAAGCGTTATGCTCAATAAATGAGGAATATGCCTTTCCTATATTTCCGTTAGATACCCACAATGTTGTTATGGGTTTATCTGTCCCTCTTCCCAATACTTGTATTTCTTTGTGCAAAAGTTTACTGGGAGAATATATTTTAGTCCCGTAGTATCCTGTTTCATTTCCTAAAGAAGTATCCAAAATAATGAAAGCATAATCAAATTTATGACAATCTCCTAATAATTTATTACAGACTTTATATCTTTGGGGAATTATAATTTTAATGCTTTTTGCATGAGGAAGAGATGAAACACCAGGGGCCAAAATCTCAATATCATTTGCTAACAAACCTTTATCGTTCATAGCACAGTGGGCAGCAGTAAGTACAATATTTTTACCCACAAGGGCGCCTGAACAGTAATTTCCTTCTTGCATTCCGGTCTTTTTATCTTCCGGCCAAAGAAATATTAATGTTAAAGCCGGCATTTGATCTTTATTGGCTGTTCCTGTTATTTCAATACGGCTGTCGGGTGGGGGGAAAGTTTTTTTAGGTAAAGATAAATCTTCAATTTGTTGTTTTTGCACGTCATACACCAACCATCTATCTGCATTATTACAATATGCAGCAAGAGGTATAAATAAGATAATAAATATTATGGTATATATCTTTTTCATTTTTATCATGATTTATAATATTATTTTAATTATAGTGTTTTTAGGAAGTTATATCAAGGGCCAAAGGGCCTATATATGCATGGTACTTTTGAGCATTTGATAGATAAGTATAATATTTTTAAGTCCCGACGTAATGCCAAGCAGTTGGTGATTCGCCCTACGTTAAAAATTCTGACGAATTTTTCCTCCGGGCCGGGGCTCGCGGTTTTTGCCTTTCGGTGCTACGCCTTACGGCTTGCACCTCAAACAAAAACAACGCTCCGCCCTTCGAATCCCGACGGGAAGCAAAGCAGTTTGCTTCCCTCTATCCAAAAAAATTAACCCTCCGTGAAGGAGGGTAAATTTTTTCGGAGAGAGAGGGATTCGAACCCTCGATACAAGGAATACCTCGTATGACGGTTTAGCAAACCGTTGCCTTCAACCACTCGGCCATCTCTCCAACAAATTGTAGATCTTAAATAAATTTAAGATACTATATTATAACAAATATTAAGTAAAAAATAAAATTTTCAGTCGTCAAATAAAACCCCCGCGTTAAACTTAAACGCGGGGGGAAATTTTACCAATCAACTAAATTTATTTAGTTTTCTTGGCTGCTGCTTGGGCTGCCGCAAGGCGTGCTATTGGCACTCTGAACGGGGAGCAGGAAACATAGTTGAAACCTTGTTTGTGGCAGAATTCCACGCTTGACGGTTCACCGCCGTGTTCACCGCAGATACCGATTTTGAGTTTCGGTTTAACTGCACGGCCAGCTTTGACAGCGTGTTTGATTAAGAAGCCGACACCTTCCTGATCCAAAATTTGGAAAGGATCGTTCTTCAAAACACCTTGTTCAATGTAGGACGGAACAAATGCGCCGATATCATCACGGGAGAAGCCGAAAGTCATTTGAGTCAAGTCATTTGTACCAAAGGAGTAGAAATCTGCGACTTGTGCAATTTTATCTGAAGTAATTGCAGCGCGCGGAATTTCAATCATGGTACCGACATGATATTCAAATTTCTTTCCGTATTTTTTGCTAACTTCTTTATAAGCTTCTTCAATTAACGGTTTTTGGCTGATGATTTCTTTATCAACACAAACAACAGGGATCATAATTTCCGGCTTAATTTTTAAACCTTCTTTCATGAGTTCCGCTGATGCTTCAAAAATTGCACGTGCTTGCATTGAAGTAATTTCCGGGTAAGTTACGCCTAAGCGGATACCGCGGTGGCCCATCATCGGGTTAACTTCGGCTAAAGCATCGGCGCGTTTATAAAACTCGCTTTCGCTGATTTTTAAGGCTTTGCAAATTGCGGTAACGGCATCTTTGCTGTGCGGGATAAACTCGTGTAAAGGTGGGTCCATTAAACGAATTGTTACCGGGTGGCCTGCCATTGTTTTAAGCGTGGCTTTAATATCGTTCTTCATGTAAGGGAAGATTTCATTTAAGGCCTTAACGCGTTCTTCTGTGGTTGTTGATAAAAGCATTTTGCGTAAAGCAAATAAAGGCTTTTGAGAGTTTGCACCGTAGAACATGTGTTCAATCCTAAATAATCCGATACCTTCTGCACCGAAGTCTTTTGCTTTTTGTGCATCGGCCGGGTTATCAGCATTGGCGCGAACACCTAAAGTTCTTACTGAATCGCAGATTTTTAAGAAAGCGGCCAAATTTTTATTTGCTGTACCGCCGTCTAACATATTAAGTTTACCGCCATAAACTAAACCGCGTGTACCGTTTAAGGTCAAGAAGTCGCCTTCTTTGAAAGTTTTACCGGCAACGGTCATTGTGCGTTTTGCAAGATTTACAGAAATATCACTGCAACCGACGATGCAGCATTTACCCCAACCGCGTGCAACGAGTGCTGCATGTGAAGTCATACCGCCGCGGGCTGTTAAAATGGCCTCAGCTGCGCGCATACCTTCAACGTCTTCTGGGTTTGTTTCTTCGCGAACTAAAATTGCCGCTTTGCCTTCTTTGCGTGCTTTAATTGCAGATTCTGTATCAAATACGATAAAACCGCAAGCACCGCCTGGGCCGGCAGGTAAACCTTTTGCTAAAGGTTTGGCTGTTTTTTCGGCTTTAGGGTCTACGATCGGGTGCAAGAGTTCATCAAGTTGTGCAGGGCTGACGCGTAAAACTGCTTCGTTTTTGGTAATAAGTTTTTCTTTTACCATGTCCAAAGCCATTTGTACTGCTGCAATACCGTTGCGTTTACCGACGCGGCATTGTAAAAGATATAATTTGCCGTCTTCAATAGTAAACTCAATATCAAGCATATCTTTGAAGTG
>CAMUXX010000110.1 GCA_947164805.1 uncultured Elusimicrobia bacterium
GCACTCGGCCTATGCGGCCTCGCACCTCAAACAAAAACAACGCTCCGCCCTTCGAATCCCGACGCAATGCCAAGCAGTTGGCATTGCTCCATCCAAAAAAATTAACCCTCCATAAAGGAGGGTAAATTTTTTCGGAGAGGGAGGGATTAGAACCCTCGAACGAGTTTCCCCGTTGCATGTTTTCAAGACATGTGCCTTAAACCGCTCGGCCACCTCTCCAACTCAAATTGTCTACCTATATATTTTACAAATTATTTAACTACTTTCCAAATTTTTTTAATATAAAATATCATTAACTTACATAAATTTGCTAAAATGAAGTAAATAACAATTAGGAGTTTTTATGGAAATTTTTATTATCATTTTAACCGCAATTATCGTTGCAATTGTCGGGTATGAATTTATCAGTAAAATAAAAACAATTAAAGAATTAAATGAAAAAAATAATGACCTTGAATTAAAAACTAAGGAATTATACACCCAATTAAGTGAAGCGGAAAAAGCAATAGCAAAAGCGGAAGCGGAAAATAAAGCACAAAAACAAACGCAGGAACAACAAAAAATAATTTTTGACAATATGCAAAAAATCGCAGAAGGTAAATTTAAAGAAATCGCAACCGAACTTTTAACCCAAAAAACCAAAGAATTAAAAGATAACGGAAATGAACTTATACTTAATAAAATAAATCCATTAATCAATCCTCTTAACGAGCACTTAAATTATTTGCAAGATAAACTTGCGAGTATGCAACACTTAAACGAAAATTTGCAAAAAGAAGCATCCGCTTTAACAACCGCTTTAACCAATCAAAAAAAGCAAGGCGATTTCGGAGAAATGTTGCTTGAACAACTTCTTGAAAGTTGCGGTTTGAAAGAGGGGGTACATTTCCAAAAACAACCCAATTTTGTTGATGAAGAAGGCAAAGATAAACGCCCCGATTTTATTATCAATATGCCCAAAGGTCGATATATGGTTATTGATTCAAAAATGTCACTAACGGCATATAATGCTTATGTTAATGAACAAGATCCTGTAAAAAAGGAAAAATATTTACAAGAGCATATTGAATCAATCAAAAAACACATCAAGGAATTATCTGAAAAAAAGTATCAAGATTTAAAGGAATTATATAATTCATCCCCTGATTTTGTGATAATGTATGTTCCGCTTGAGTCCGCTTATTTATGTGCTTTGGAAAAGCAAAAGGACTTGGGGCTTTTTGCAAGTGGCAAAAAAGTTGCGGCGGCAACTGCATCATCTTTGATACCGATTTTAAAAGCCATTGAAAGTTTGTGGGCAATAAATACTACACAAAAAAATATTGAAGAAGTTATTAAGACCGGCAAAAAGTTGCATTCCCAGGCGGTGGCTTTCGGGGAAGAAATGCAAAAAATCGGCTCCGCTTTAAGCACTTCGCAAAGGGCTTACGATGATGCTTTAACTAAACTTCAAGGCAAGCAAGGCATAGTTTATTATGCCAAACATTTGGAAGATTTAGGCGCAAAAAGCAACAAGCAACTTTCTTTAGACAGCGATTTGGAAGAAAAATAAAAAACGGAGAAAAACTTTTATGAAAAGACTAAGCAAAAATATTTTACCTGTTTTATTTTTAGTAGTGGTTTTAATAACTTTATCTGCTTGTAATAAAGATAAAAATAAGGAGATATTGACTAGTCAAAAAGAAAATATTGTACTTGAAAAAGGAAATTCCGCAACATTAGAAGATGCTATAAAAAATGACGATAAAAAGGCAATAGTTTACTTATTGAAACATGATAAAGCAGATCCTAACCAAAAAACGGAAAACGGTGAACCTCTTTTAAATATTGCAGCAAGGCGTGGTTTCGCTTTTGCAGTTGAACAATTATTAAAAGCAGGAGCAAATGTAAATGCAACATCTAATTGGGGAAATACTGCATTGATGAATCTATATCAAGAAGATTATGCGGATGTTTCTGCTGAAGGAAATTATGATATCGTGCTTGATTTATTATTGGCTGCTGAGCCAAATGTAAATATACACAATAAAGACAAAGATAGAACTGCGTTAATGCTAGCTAGTTATATAGGAGATGTAAATGATGTAGAGAAGCTGATTGCTGTAGGCGCAGATGTAAATGCTCAAGATGAAAATGGAGATAATGCATTAGTGTGGGCTTGTGTAGGTTTGGATAGTACCTCAGAATATGACGAACAAAACAAACTGGAAGTAGTCAAATTATTATTGGATGCAGGTGCAAAACAAAAAAATGAAGCACTAATAGCTGCCGCGGATAATTTTCCACTTATTGTGAAAATTCTATTAGATGCTGGAGCAGATGTAAATGCTGCTAATAGAGAAGGATACACACCTTTGCAAGTGGCTTCATCTCCTTTGGGAAATTCTGAGGTTGTTAAACTCCTCAAAGCCGCCGGCGCAAAAGAATAATAAAACAAAGTCAAACTGACTGCACACACCTAGCAAGTATTTCGGAAATAATTTAAATTTTTCTTTTACGACATAAAACAAAAGCCAAATCGTACACGCAAACCTGGCAAATATTTTTGTGGAAATTTTAGTTTTTCTGCGACGACATAAAATAAAGTCAAACCGACCACATTATCTGGCAAGTATTTCGGAGATAATTTAAATTTTTCTTTGACGACTAGTACCAAGAAGTAAAACGAACGGAGTGAGTTTGCGGTACTTTAGGAAAAGAAAAATTTAAATTAGCCCAAAAGACGCCGCTAGCACACAACCCCAACTGTAGCCTTTCAAATCTTGCTAAACTGCCTAATAGTATGATATCATATATATATGTATATATTAAGGAGTCCCTATGTCCAATCATGAACCTATAGCCATAATCGGTATCGGTGCCTTGCTCCCCGATGCTAACAATAAAGAAGAATTTTGGCAAAATATCATTACAGGTAAAAACTCTATAACGGAAGTCCCCGCAAGTGTGTGGGACCAAAAACTCTATTATTCCCCGGACCATAATGAGGAGGGGAAAACTTATTCCAAAATCGGCGCTTTTATAAAAAACTATAAATTTAATTCCATAAAATATAGGATACCGCCTGCCGTTGGCAAACAACTTGACCCTGCCCAGCAATATGCTTTAGATGTCTCTGCCCAAGCACTTGAAGACAGCGGTTACAATAAAAAAGATTTTGACCATAACCGCGTTGCCGTAATTGTGGCCAACTCCGCCGGTGGCCCTACAAATGAATATTCCGATATGCGCATTTATGAACCGCTTATCTGGGAAGCCTTAAAAAATTCAGCAACTTATAAAAATTTAACTACTGCCCAAAGCGAAGAACTTATAAACACAACGCGCGAAGGCTTAAATAAATTTTTACCTTTAACGACGGAAGATACCATGGCTGGCCAACTCCCGAACGTGATTTCCGGGCGTATTGCTAATGTTTTTAATTTGCACGGTACAAGTTTTTCAGTAGATGCCGCTTGTGCAAGTTCTTTGTTCTCTTTGGCTACGGCTTTGGACGGGTTGTGGTTGGGCAAATTTGACATGGCACTTTGCGTGGCAAGTGATGCCATGATGGCTCCAAGCCAATATGTAAAATTTTCTAAAATAGGGGCATTGTCTGCTGACGGCAGCAGGCCTTTTGACGATAAAGCCAACGGTTTTGTTATGGGCGAAGGCGCGGGTGCCTTACTCTTAAAGCCTTTAAGTAAAGCCAAAAAGGACGGCGATAAAATTTATGCCCTAATCCGCTCCGTAGGTCTTTCAAGTGATGGCAAAGGCAAAGGCATAACAGCCCCAAACCCGGAAGGACAAAAACTTGCAATACAAAGGGCTTTTGAAGGCCTTGAATATGGCCCCAAAGATATCGGCTTAATGGAAGCACACGGAACAGCCACCAAAGTCGGAGATAGTGCCGAAATGGCCGCTTTAAATGAAATTTTTAAAGATGTTAAAACCGAAATTGCACTTGGTTCCGTTAAATCACAAATCGGACATACTAAAGCAAATGCGGGTATGGCTTCTTTAATCAAAACCGTTTTGGCTTTACACAATAA
>CAMUXX010000111.1 GCA_947164805.1 uncultured Elusimicrobia bacterium
AAAGGTTATTCCTTAATGGGTTGTTATCAGGAATCACTTATAAGGTGTTATGTCTCAAATAATAGTGAAGAAGGGGAAAAGGTTTGTTCTTCTTTAACAGATAGAGAAAAGACCAGTGGTGAAAATTCTTATTATCCTATCTACTAATATTTAGTGTAATATTTTTATTATAAATCAAATTTTTGTTGGCGTCTTGAGCGGCGCTTTTCAAGGCGCTCTTGTTTTGTTTCGCGGCGTTTATAACCGCCAAGGCGTTCCGGTAAGTTGGATACTTCCCCACTAAATTCTGCGCCGTTCCACTCAAATTCTTTGCCGCAGGCTACAATAATATCACCGTCTTGTACGCCTTGTTTTAAGAGTTCCTTCTCAAGTCCTACTTTTTTGAAAATTCCCCATAGGCGTTGCACCGCTTGCGGTTGGGAAAAGTTTGTCATAGAAATAAAATCTTCCGCCTTTTTGCCGGTAATTTGGAAGCGGTTTTCATCAAGTTTTGTAACTGTAAAAAACGGTTCAACTTTTAAAGTAATTGTTTTTTCCTGTTTTGGCTTTTCAAATTTAATAGGATTTTGCGTTAAGGTTTTAACAATTTCATCAAGCAATTTTGCAAGTCCTTTTCTTGCTGCGGCTGAAATTAAAAATACAGGATATTTTTTTGAAAACTTTTTTTCCACTTGCTTAAAAACTTTTTCCGCCCCGTCTAAATCTGATTTATTTACCACAATTATGCGCGGCTTTTTTGCAAGGTTTTTATCAAAATTTTTAAGTTCATCACTAATGGTTTTTACAGTTTGGAGGGGGGTAAAATTTTCAAAACCGCTTGGGTCAACAAGATGTACCAAAACGCGTGTTCTCTCAATATGTTTTAAAAATTGGTGGCCTAGGCCTTTACCTTCGCTTGCGCCTTCAATAATACCGGGGATATCTGCAATAATAAAACTTGTGTTTTTATGTTGGCAAATGCCGAGATTTGGGTTCAAAGTCGTAAACGGGTAATTTGCAATTTTTGGGCGCGCTGCGGTAACTGCGGTTAAAAATGTGCTTTTACCGGCATTCGGAAGGCCTACAAGGCCTACATCAGCCAAAACTTTAAGTTCCAAGATTAAAGTTAATTCTTCGCCTTTTTGACCGATTTCGGCAATACGCGGTGCGGTATTATTTTTTGTTTTAAAACTTTGGTTTCCGCGCCCGCCGCGTCCGCCGCGCGCAACAATAACTTTTTGATAAGGTTTTGTTAAGTCGGCAACGGTTTCACCGTTAAGTTTGATTACTGTTCCAAGCGGAACTAAAACAATTTTATCTTCCCCGTTAAGGCCGGTTTTGTTGTAAGTACCGCCCTTTTCACCGTTTGCGGCTTCAATATGTGGGTTACAGGCAAGTTCTTGGAGTGTGGTTAAATTCGGCTCAGCTTGCAAAATAATATCACCGCCCTTTCCGCCGTTACCGCCGTTTGGGCCGCCGTAAGCAATAAACTTTTCCCGTCTAAATGACAAGCAACCATCCCCACCTTTACCGGCTTTGACGTAAATTTTTACTCTGTCTAAAAAATTATTTGCTTGCATTTTGACCTCTAGTATATTATACCTTTTTTACAACTTTATTTTGCTTTAATAAATAAGTATACTATAAGTAGAAAATCAAAAGGAGATTTATTTATGAAAAATTTATCAGTATTGTTAGTTTGCAGTTTTTTTGTTGCGGCTTGCTCTAGTTCCTCGCCGAAAAACACTACCCAGGCAGTTCCGCAACAGCCGGATATTCAAACAGAACTTTCAACAAATATTTTGTTAAGTGATGCTGCAGCTGTGCAGGAAACTTTAAATAAAATGGAAACTGTTGGGGATAATTGGCTCAATTATGCCGTCGGTATTTGTGACCCGTACCGCCGCCAAGGTAGAAAGGAAAAAGTAAAATTCGTTTGTGATAAAGAACAAAATGCGCAAATAATTAAAATGTTAATGGATAGGGGAACTGATCCAAATAAATATATACATTTTGAAAAAAAGGAAGCAGATACTTTATATATCGTAGAAACACTTGCCGATAAATTAGCCCTTTGGAACCCAAGTGCTTTACCTTATGTACTGCCTAAAATGGATAAATGTTTAGTTGCCTTAACAAAAATGCAGACGGCAAATCCAGGTAAAGCCAAATATTTTGCTTTTGCAGATTTTTGGCGTAACAATCAATGTTCTATAGATAGTTATAATGTACGTTGGTATGATATCGTTGGGGAAAGGGAACATGCCGCCAACTTAATCGGCAAAACAAAAGAAGATGTCAAAGAGAAATATGGTGAGCCTACTGTTTACAGCCACCCAAGCGCTTACCGCGAAGTATTAACTTATAAGAAAGCAGAAGAACGCCAGGAAAAGGGTAAATACGAAGCCGGTGTTCGCGGCGTAGATATTTTTATTGACGAAGTCCATTATATCTTTACGCTTGACCGTGGCGTTGTAACAAAAGTCCAGGTGCAAGTAGTTAACACCACACAAGGCGGTGGTGAAACAAAAGAAATCGATTTGGAAAAAGCCAAGCAGGATGAAATAGCCAAAAAAGAAAAATTGGCCGGTACACTTGATGATGTTATAATGAGGAAAAAAGCAAGAATGAGAGGCCAAATGAGGCGTTAATATGAAAAAGTTTTTAACCCTTACTTTTTTATTTTGCAGTGTTTTTGCTTTTGCACAAAACAGACCTAGTGCCACAGATCAAATGCATAATGCTATGACTCAGTCTTTAGCCAATACCGAATATTATGATGAGGCCCATCGAAATATTCCCAATGCGCACGGTGTTGCTACAAGAGATAATTTGACCGGCGAAGCCGAACTTTTAAGGCAAGGCATAGGGGCACCGTTTGTAGAGAATAAAGGCGGAAAATATTCCAAAGGTGCCAGTCCTACAAAAGTAAAAGTTTATATGACCCACTCAACGGCAGATCCTAACCACGAAATAGTAATGCCTAGTACTGTGGAAATACCACCTGTAAGTGCCCCTGTTTCTGTCAGTGAAGATGAGGCAGATGATATGTTTTTAAATGCTTTGGGGGGTGCGTCAAGTGCTAATTCTTATAAAGGTAATTATGAGACCAAGGTAGGTAAGCAAAGGGAACAAAATTTTGATATGTCCGAGCAACTTGAGCAAGCGGCAGAAAAACAAAACCGCGCCAATGCACAATTTGCAAATGATGTCGCAGTTGCCAAACAAAAACAGGCGGAAGAAAATGCCCGGCGTGCCGCACAAGCCCAGCAACAGGAAGAGGAAGAAGAAACAAGTTTTTGGGGTAATTTGGGCAAAACTTTTATGCAAGGCATGGTAAATGTCGGTATAGAAGCAACAAATTATAAATATGGTACAAATATTGAAACTATCGGCCCTAAGAAACAATCTTCCGGAAATAGTGGTGGCGGTTCTTGCACTTATGAGGGACAGCGTTTTTACGGGCAAACTTGCCAATATTGTATTAATAACAAGCCAAGAAGTTCCTCCGCCTGCAGCCAATGTTGCAATTCTTTGGGGCGCTCAATATATAGAGCAACGTATCCGCATAGATGGGGCGGTGACGGCCGTAATTATTGTTTCTGTATGTTTAATTCCAGCGGAACAAAAGGTTATCTTTTCTAGATAGTGAATTTACACAAAAAATACCCCCGGTTTTGCCGGGGTTTTTATATATGGGTGGAGGGGATTCCCCTACGGTCGTTTTGCTGACGCAAAACGCCTTCGGGCCTGCCCTCGCGGTGCTCGCCTTTGCCTTCGGCAAAACTCACACAACGCTCCGGGCTTCGAATCCCGACGGAAGCCAAGCTGTTGGCTTCCTCCGTCCGGGAAAATTAAAAAGCACCCGAAAGGGTGCTTTTAAATTTTCGGGGCGGCGGGATTCGAACCCACGACCTCACGGTCCCGAACCGTGCGCGCTAC
>CAMUXX010000112.1 GCA_947164805.1 uncultured Elusimicrobia bacterium
AAAGGGCTTGAAGGTTTTAAACAAAGTTATGGTGGTTCTGCAGCGAAAGCAGCACCGCAAGGACAATGTTAAATTAGTTTTATACCGTAAATTGGGGCATAAATTTATGCCCCAATTTTTAACTAAAATTATATGAGAAAAGGGCAACTTAGAAGATTAATATTTTTTTCTTTAATTCTAACGGCATTGTTACCGTTGGCTTTGTCCTTTTTCTTTACTCATCGTGCCGAAGAAGCCTTATTGAAAGAAGAAGAATTAAATCTTTTAAAAAACTTTAATATTGTTCTTAGTAAGGGGATTGATTCCTTTTTTCAAAATAATTCACTTTTGCTTAATAACTTTTTAACTATTCATACTTTCCACGATAGAACAGATATCAATTTAACACATAAAGATATTTCGGATTTTATTAATAATAGTTCGGAGTTTGTCTCTTTGGCATTTTTTGATTCATCCGCAAAAGAATATGCTTATTTCGGGTCTAATCCAAAATTTAAATTTAATCAAGAAATTAAAAATACAGTGCAAACCGGTGCTTTAAGTGTCGGTAATTTGGGGGTTGTTAAAGGCAGAGGTTTATGCGCTGCTATTGCTACCAAAAACAGTTTTTTAAATCAAACACATTTTGTTGCAGCACAAATTCCTTTAAATAATTTAAAGAATTATCTGCCGTTAGAGCATGGTAATGTGTTAGTATTTACCAAAAATGGTTTTTTAATTTTTTCTTCGCAAGAGGGAATAAATGAGGGAAACTCAAACTCTTACAGAAGGGAAATGTCAATACTTGCTCCAAGGGCTGAAGAAGACGGTCTTGTTTCTGTAGAAATGGACGATAATATCGGCATATTATCAGTTAATAGTTTAAGCGGCTGGCTCATTTATACCTATGATTCTTCAAAAAAAGTTGAGGGTGGTTTATTAAGTTTGTATAAACGTTTTTATAAGGAAATATTTATAATTCTTGCCATAGTTTTACTTTTTGCTTTATTTATGAGTATTTATATCTCCAGTATTATGATAACACCTCTAAACATAATGACAAAGGCTTTTAGAAAGATAGAACAAGGTAAAGCAGACCAAATACCTGATTTACCTTTTCCAGATAATGAAATAGGATCACTATCTATAGCGTTTGCAAAAATGATAGATTCACTAAAAATACGTTTTGACGAACTACGTCAGGAGAGGGAAGATTTGGAAGGGCTTAACCAATCATTGCAAATTAGGGTAGGTAGCCGTACTAAAGAATTAAGGACCGCCTTGAACGAACTTATCAAAAAAGAAAGTTTGGCAGCAATCGGGCAAATGGCATCTATTGTCAGCCATGAAATTAAAAACCCTCTTGCCGTTATAAAAAATGCGGTATACTTGATAAAAGCCCGTTTAGGTAGCGGTGCAGATGTTAAAATAGCAAAAAATTTCAAAGTAATTGATGAAGAAATTAATCAAGCCAACAGTATTATTGAAGAAATTTTAGGTTATGCCCGCAACCGTGAACAAATACTTACAACCATAGATTTAAGTTTGTATGCAAGGGAAATTTTATCTTCTTATCCTATTCCACAGAATATACAACTTACTACTTATTTTTATAGTGAAGATTTACCTGTTACTATTGATACTGAAGAAATGAAGCAAGCTTTAAGAAATATCATCGCCAATGCAATAGAAGTTATGCCTGATGGCGGTATGCTAGTCGTAAAGACAAAAAAAGTAAATAACGATTATGCTTCTTTAAGTGTTACAGATAACGGCCCTGGTATTCCTGATGAATTACAAGAACAAATTTTCACGCCTTTCTTTACAACCAAAGCGCGCGGTACTGGCCTTGGGCTTGCTGTTGTCAAGAAAGTGTGTGCAAGAAATAAGGTAGAATTTAAATTAAAAAGCGAGGTCGGCAAAGGAACAAAGATGACATTTGTTTTTAAACTCGCCGGTAAATAATATGATAATAGATAATCAAAAAGCGAAAGTGCTAGTAGTAGATGATGACAATAATTTAAGAGAAACTGTGGCAGATCTCTTGGAACTTGAGGGTTATGATGTTTATCAGGCTGAGAGCGCAAAAGAGTGTATGGAACTTGTCAGATCAGATTTTTTTCATGTTATTTTAATGGACTATAATTTGGGAGACGGTACTGGGATTGATCTCATAAATAAAATAAGATGTTTTAATGAGAAAAGCCAAATTATAATGATAACAGCACATGCTTCTTTAAATGCTGCTGTTAAAGCAATACAGGAAAGTGTGTATGATTTTATGATGAAGCCTGTTGATTTTGACTATCTTAAAAGAACAATCAAAATGGCTCTTGAAAAGTTTTACTTGGAACAAAGTAATCGTCAGCTTCTTGCAGAACTTAAAAAAACAAATACTGATTTAAGCAATTTAAACACAATGAAAAGTCAATTCTTTTCTATTGTATCACACGATTTATCAAATTCTTTGATGGCTTTGAATATGAGTTTTCAAATGCTTCAGCGTACTATTAAAAAACCTGATGCAGATCAAACTAAAAAAATGGGTTATATGGAACAAAGCCTTGGCCAAATTTTTGTTTTAGTTAAAGATTTAGTTGACTGGGCTGCTATTGAGAAAGGGAAACTCCGATTAGAAAAACAAGAATTTGAATTAACTGCTATGCTTAAAAGTGCTTTTGAAGTTTTCAAAGAAAAGGCAAAACTTAAAAATATTTTGATGACTTTTGAAAGTGAGGGGGAACTTATGGTTTTTTGTGATCCTAAACGAATAAGGCAAGTTATTTCAAATATCGTCGAGAACGCTATAAGGCATACTAAGGAAGAAGGCAAAATTTCAATTTCGGTAGTGAAAAATGACGATAAAAATGCTAAAGTAATAGTAAAGGACACCGGGGACGGTATTGAACCTGAATTGATAAAAGAACTTTTCAAGAGTTTTTATCAAAGTGCAACAGGTGGCGGACGTTTAGGTTTAGGTTTATCCATAGCGCAAGATATTGTGCAAAATCACGGTGGCAAAATTTGGGCTGAAAGTGATGGTAAAGGGAAGGGATCTTCTTTCTGTTTTACTTTACCGCTTATTGAGAAATAGGAGATATTATGGCAACTAAAAAGAAAATTGTAAAAGTCTTAATTGCAGACGACCAAACCTTGTTTAGGGAAGGTATTAAGGATGTCTTAACAGGGGAAAAGTGGATTTCTGTAGTAGGGGAAGCAGCCGACGGTGAAGAAGCCGTCGCCTTAGCCAAGAAACTTAAACCCGATGTAATTTTGATGGATATAAAACTCCCAAAAATGGATGGTATCACTGCAACAAAAAATATTAAAAAAACAGAACCTAATATTAATATCTTAATGCTCTCAAGTTTTGAAGATGAAGCCCATGTTATGGATGCAGTACAAGCAGGTGCTAACGGTTATTTATCCAAAATGTTACCGGCGGCAGAACTGGTAAATTCAATCCGTACTTTTACCACAGAAGGCTTAATGATCCCACAACAAATGCTGAGCAAACTCCTCCAAGGTCTTCGTAAAATGGGCGAGCCTAATGCCCCCACACAAGCTATGCTTACAAAAACCGAAATAAAAGTTTTGGATATGCTGGGTTCAGGCCTTAGTAACAAAGAACTTGCTATGGAACTCAATTGCAGCGTTAAAACTATTAAGAATCATTTAAATAGTGCTTTCCATAAACTTGGTGTAACAAGCAGAACGGAAGCCGTTGTCAAAGCAATAAAATTGGGAATAATATCCTCAGATAAATAATGAAACAAAGGTTTAAAATAATTGCAAATAAAAAAGGCCAGCAGACGGCAGAGTTTTTGCTTATGCTTCTTTCTATTAGTGCATTTATTTTGGCTTTTACGATAAGTTTTCATAAAGAACTTGCAGGCGGGTTTTTTACAATAATAGGT
>CAMUXX010000113.1 GCA_947164805.1 uncultured Elusimicrobia bacterium
CTTTGTACAACGCTTTTCTTGTGTTAGCAAGAAGCTGGCTGACTGAAGCGGAAACTTTACCTACGCTGAATGTCCGTGCCGAATCTGCATGAAAGCCATCTTTATATGCGCCGACATCTATACCAATAATATCGCCTTCGCGCAAGATGACATCTTTTGAAGGAATACCGTGCACTACTTGCTCATTAACTGAAGTGCAAATACTGCCCGGAAAACCACCGTAACCTAAAAAAGAAGGAACGGCGCCTTCGGCCCGAATCATCTCTTCTGCAACTTTATCTAATTCCCAAGTACTTACACCCGGAACGACTTCAAGTTGCATTCTTTTTAGAACTTTGGCAATTATTCTGCCTGATTCTTTTATTTTAGCGATTTCTTCGCTACTCTTTAATTCTACCATTTTTAGACCTCTAATGCACGCTTTACTGTTAAAGAAACTTCTTCAGCACTTCTTGAAGCGTCAACAGTAATATAGCCCGCTTCTTTGGAATAATATTCCAAGAGAGGTTCCGTTTCCTTCCTAAAGACATCTAAACGGTGTTTTGCACTTTCAAGTGTATCATCGGTGCGGGTGTAAAGTTCCCCACCGCATTGTGAACACTTACCTGTATAGGAAGGCCAATAAATATTTTCAATATGCCCGCAATTTTTACAAAGGCGGCGTGAAGTAAGACGTTTTAAAACAACTTCTTCGCTGGCTTTAAGTAAAATTACTTTTACTTTTTGTCCTGCATCTTGCAAATATTTTGTTAGAGTTTGCGCTTGCGCTAAAGTTCTTGGGAAACCGTCAAATAAAATATTTTCTTTGCCTTTAATGGCTGCAAATAATATTTCTGTAATCAAATTATCAGGCACTAAATTGCCTTTGTTGATTAAATCTTTGACTTGTATACCCAAAGGGCTTTCCTTCTTGATTTCCGCACGGATTAAATCACCCGTAGAAACATGATAGTAACCTTGTTTTTTAAGATTTTCTGCTTCCGTACCTTTACCGGCCCCCGGATAACCAAGAAGTATAATATTCATAACCCTTTAAATTATTCTCCGACGTTAAACCAGCGCCCTTTTATTCTGTTACCTTTCATTAAAGGTTGATAATTATGCGCCAGTAAGTGGGCTTGTATTTGGCCCACAGTATCTAAAGCGACACCGACAACAATCAAAAGTGCCGTACCGCCGAAATAGAAAGGAACATTAAATTTCATTCTCATGAAATCAGGTAAAACCGCTATCAAGGAAACAAATATTGCACCCCAGAAAGTAATTTTGTTCATTATTCCTTCTATATAAATTCTTGTTGGATCCCCAGGCCTTATACCGGGTATAAAGCCGCCCCATTTCTTCATATTCTCTGCAATATCTTTAGGATTAAAGGTCATTGAATTATAGAAATAGCAGAAGAAAATAATCAAAGCAATATAAACTAAAGAATAAGTTATATTACCTCTTCCCATCCATTCCATAATTCTTTGAGCCCATGGGGAATTAGGCATAAACTGTGCAACTGTTAACGGCATTGACATCACAGACATCGCAAAGATGACTGCAATAACACCGCTTTGGTCTATTTTCAAAGGCAAGTAACTTGCTTTACCGCCATACATTTTATTGCCAACCATACGTTTTGCATAATGTACGGGTATTTGCCTTTGTGCTGTTTCTACCCAAACTACTAAACCCATAATAACTACAACTATGGCAAGTATTACAAGTGCCGTAACAAGTTGCATTTCTTCGCTGCTTACCAAACCGAAAAGCATTAAAATAGCGGAAGGCAACCTGTCAACGATACCGGCAAAGATGATTAAAGAAATACCGTTACCGATACCCTTTTCTGTAATTTGCTCACCAAGCCACATAATAAACATTGTACCTGTAGCCAAAGTCAAAGTTGTTGTTAAAATGAAAGACCAAGAAGGGTCAATAACAATATTTAATCCTCCCGGGGCAGACATTTTTGTTAAGGCAATAGTAAGACCAAAGCCTTGCAGTAAAGCCAAAATCAAACCAAAAACTCTTGTTATTTGGTTTTCTTTTCTGCGGCCTGCTTCGCCTTCCTTACTTAATTTATCAAGCCCCGGAATAACATGGGCGCCTTTGATAAGGCCCATAATAATTGAAGCATTGATATAAGGCATAATGCCCAAAGCAAGAACGGAAAATTTGCCTAAAGCACCGCCGGAAAAGATATCCAAGAAACCGAGCATACCGCCCTCATGCTGTTTAAAAAAACTGGCAAGAGCTTCGGCGTTAATGCCCGGTATTGGAATAACTGCCGCCACCCTGTACACCGCAAGGGCTATTAAAACAAATAAAATTCTCTTGCGGAGTTCAGGTGACTCAAAAAGTGCTGCAATAGGATTATTATTATCCATTATTTTTTAGCCTTTTTTTCAATTAAAGTTGCTGTACCGCCTGCTTTTTCAATAGCAGCTTTTGCAGAGGCTGAAAAGCCATGTGCGCTGACTTTTAAAGCAACAGTAAGTTCACCGGTACCCAAAATTTTAACTTTATCAGCCTTCTTTATTAAGTTGGCTTTCTTTAAAGTTTCGGGGTTAACTTCTGCACCGGCTTTAAATTTCTTTGCCAAAGAACCGATATTGACAAATTCGCCTTTTTTAGCAAAAGATACATTTGAAAATCCGCTTTTGGGGATTCTTCTGACCAAAGGCATTTGACCGCCTTCTTTACTTTCCTTTCTGGTATTACCTGAACGGGAAGTTTGACCTTTCATACCTTTTGTTGAGCTTCTGCCCATACCGGAACCGATACCGAGACCGATTCTTCTTTTGGCTTTCCTGGAACCATGTTTAGGAAAAAGTGTGCTTAAATGTACCATAGTTGTTATTCTCCTTTAACTTCTGCCTTTGGGGCTTCTTCTGCCGGTTTTGCTTCTTCGGCAGGAGTTTCCGGTTCTACATATTTACCGCGGGCTTGCAAAACGTCTTTTTTGCTCTTGAGTGCTTTTAAGCATTCCATAGTAGCATAAGCAAGATTGCAAGAATTGGTGCTGCCGATACTCTTTGAAAGAATATTTTTAACACCTGCTGCTTCCAAAATCAAGCGGACAGCAGCGCCGGCGATAACACCGGTACCGGGGGCAGCCGGTTTCATCCAAACTTTGGATGAGCCGAAACAACCCATAATTTCGTGGGGAATAGTTCCGTTAAGGAGAGGGAAACTAACCATACTTTTCCTTGCTTGGAATTCCGCCTTAGATACGGCAAATTGTACTTGATTTGCCTTACCTATAGCTACGCCGACTTTACCATTACCGTCACCAACGGCAACCAAAGCCCTGAAACCAAACCTTTTACCGCCCTTTACCACTTTTGCGGTTCTAGCAACGTGGATAACGGTTGTGCGGCCTTCGGGTTTGGCGCGTAACTGAAACTCGGCCTTATGGCCTTTCGCTTCTTTATTTTCTTTGTTATTTAACATAGTTCACCTTAAAATTTCAAGCCACCTTTCCTGGCTGCTTCGGCAAGGGCTTTTACCCTGCCGTGATAAACTCTGGCACCTCTGTCAAAGCAAACTTCTTTGATGCCTTTTTCCAATGCTTTTTTAGCAATAAGTTCACCTAAAGCAGTGGCTGCTTCAATACTTTTGCCGGAGGCTTTATATTTACCAGCAAGTTCTTTGCCGCAAGTAGTAGCGGAAACTACTACCTTACCGTTTAAGTCATCAATCACGCTTGCATAAAGGTAATTAAGACTTCTGTAAACGGACAAGCGCGGATGTTTGATACCTGCTGCTTCAAGTTTTCTTTTAGTTCTTTCTTTTCTGAACTGATATCTTTCTTGTTTAGTTGCCATAATTATTTAGCACCTCCGGTTGCGGCTGCTTTACCGGCCTTGCGGACGATATGTTCGCCTTGATATTTAAT
>CAMUXX010000114.1 GCA_947164805.1 uncultured Elusimicrobia bacterium
AAGGAAAAATTGAAAATTACTTAAATATACAAGCGCGTTATATGCGTTTGTGCACGGTATGCGGAACGTGAACACATAAAATTAGATTCCTTATTCCTCTATACGCGCGCAATGTTGTATAATATATATATGACATTAAACGAACTACAAACCAAACTTTCAGAAATTGAAACATCAATTAATTCCAAACTCCAAACTTGCCAAGATACAAAAACCTTGCAAGATTTGCAAATTTCCGCCCTTGGCCGTAAAGGCGCTTTGACGGAACTTCTTAAAAATTTAAAAGATTTATCTTTAGAAGAAAAAAAGTTGTTCGGTCCCAAAAGTAATGCGTTAAAACAATCTTTAACCACTGCTTTTGAAGCAAAACTCGCCGAACTTTCTTTAAAAGAAATCAATGAAAATTTAAATAAAACCAAAATCGATTTAACTTTGCCCGCTTTCCCTTTCAATCAGGGCAAAAGGCACCCCCTTGCCATAGCACAGAAGAGGATGACGGACATTTTATCACGTCTTGGCTTTGTATGGGCAGAAGGTCCGCTCATTGAAGATGAATTACATAACTTTGATGCTTTAAATATTCCCAAAAATCACCCTGCACGTGATATGCAGGATACATTTTTTATTAAAAATACTGCGCGTAAGGACTTTGTTTTAAGAACACATACATCCGGTGTGCAAATCCGCACTATGCAAAAACAAAAACCGCCAATTCGCATTATGGCACCCGGCAGAGTGTTTAGGAAAGATGCTATAGATGCTACACATTACCCCGTATTCAATCAAATTGAAGGTTTGTATGTCGATAAAAATGTTTCACTTGCCGACTTAAAGCGTGATTTAACCGTTTTTATGCGCGGACTGTTTGGGCAAAAAGCGGAAGTGCGTTTCCGTTCATCTTTCTTCCCTTTTACAGAACCGAGTGTGGAAGTAGATGTCAAATGCGTATTTTGTGAAGGTAAAGATGCTAATTGCCCCGTCTGCCGCGGTAGCGGTTGGAAGGAAATGCTCGGCGCAGGTGTTGTTCACCCTAATGTCTTAAAAAACTGCGGTATTGACCCTGAAGTTTACAGCGGTTATGCCTTCGGTATGGGTGTTGAGCGCCTTGCAATGTTTAGTTTAAACATCAAAGATATACGCGCTTTTTACGAGAACGATATTAGAATTTTGGAGCAATTTTAAATGAAACTTTTATATTCTTGGCTTAAAGATTTTATTGATATTAATTTAACCCCAGAGGAGTTAACAAAACATTTTACCTCTTTGGGTATGGAAGTGGCAGATCTTAAAAAAACCGGTGCTGATTTTGACGGCGTTTATGCCGCAAAAATCGAGCATATTGAAAACCACCCCAATTCAGACCATTTACATTTAGTTGATTTAACTACTAAAGACGGTCCGCAACGCGTTGTTTGCGGTGCTCAAAATATAGCAGTCGGACAAATTGTGCCACTTGCTAAAGTGGGTGCGCGCCTTGGGCAAATCGTTTTAAAACCGGCAGTTATTCGCGGTGTTACTTCCGAAGGTATGCTTTGCTCCGCAGATGAACTTGGCCTTGCAAGCACACGCCAAAAAGGTATTTTGATTTTAGATAATTCCGTTCAAGTAGGTGCAGATATTAAGGCCCTTTACGGCGGTGAGGCAGATTATATTTTTGACCTTGAACTTACCCCTAACCGCCCTGATTTAATGAGCGTTTTGGGTATTGCGCGCGAACTTTCCACCTTATTAAATTTGCCGCTTAAAAATAAAAATTATAAATCAGTTCAAGGCGAAGGTAAAAGTTTGGAAATTAATTTGCCTTGCGGCCCGGACGGTTGCCAAAGATATATGGGGCGTATTATCAAAAATGTTAAAAATGTTCCGTCCCCACAATGGTTACAAGATAGGCTTTTAGCACTCGGGGTAAACCCAAAAAATGCTTTGGTTGATATTACAAATTATGTTATGTTTGAATTTGGGCAACCTTTGCATGCTTTTGATTTAAGCCATATTGAAGGCGGTAAAATCAATGTCCGCTTTGCAGAAGAGGGGGAAAAGTTTTTGGGCCTAGACGATATTGAACGCGATTTAACTTCCCAAATGCTTGTAATTTGTGATGATAAAAAGCCACTCTGCCTTGCCGGTATTTTGGGTGGGAAACACGATAGTATTTTAGATACCACAAAAGATATTTTCCTTGAAGCCGCAAATTTTAACCCGGTTTGTATAAATAAAACTTCCAAAAAATTGGGTTTGAGTTCGGAATCTTCTCAAAGATTTGAACGCGGACTTGATATTGAAGGTACAACACTTGCCATGCAGGCTGCAAGTGCTTTAATACTTGAAATTTGTGGCGGTGAACCAAGCGAAGTAAATGATATTTACCCACAAAAAATTGAAACACCTGAAATTACCTTTACTTTAAAACAAATTGAAGGTATTTTGGGTATGCAAATCCCGCAAGAAAAAGCAGAGCAGATTTTGCGCAGTTTAGGGAAATTGACTATTGGGGAAAAGTGGACTTTTAAAGCCAATTCTTACAGGCGGGATTTAAGACACCGCTGGGATATTGCCGAAGAAATTGCCCGCTACTATGGCCTTGAAAATTTGGCCCCGCAAATTACATCAACGCATGCAACTTTGTATTTTGCCGAGCATCCAAAAGCAGTGGATATAGGCGAAAAGTTTTCCCAAACTTTAACCGCACTTGGCTTTTTTGAGTGTAAAAATATTGCGCTTACTTCCAAAAAAGATGTGGAAAATTTCGGTTATACTACTGCGCAAGTGCCGGAAATTGCAAACCCTTTGGCTGAAGGCCTTGAGTATTTGCGCCCCTCACTCTTGGCAAGTTTACTTAAAAATTTGGAATATAACCAAAGATTTTCAAATAATGATTTAAGTTTATTTGAATATGATAAAACTTTTTCTTTACAAAAAGGTTACCCGGTTGAAGGTTTTAGTTTAGCCGGTGTAATGACAGGTAAAACCCCTAGGGAAAAATTCTTTTTAAGTTCGCAATGCCAAGTAGGTTTTTACGGTTTAAAAGGTGTCTTAACTCAACTTTTGGGTGATTTTAATTATACTTTAGAACCTACAAAACAGGCACCCAAATATATGCACCCCAAAATTTGTATGGAAATAATTGTTGATAAAAAAGTCATCGGCTATTTCGGTGAACTGCACCCGTTAACTTTAAAAGAATACGACTTAAAACAACAGGTTTATGCTTTTGAATTTGCCGTTAAGAATTTGGAAAAACAATTTTCCGCAGCGGAATTTAAGAAGGCAAAAGATGTTCCTAATTTGCCTAGTGCTTGGCGTGATTTGTCTTTCATTATAGATGAGAACACGCAATATGCAGATATTTTGCAGGCTTTAAAAGATATACCGGCAAAAATCAATTTGATTGACTTATACGAAGGTAAAAACTTGCCGGAAGGTAAAAAAAGTTTGACTTTGCGTTTAGAATTTGCCGCACAGGGTAAAACCTTGACCGATAAGGAAGTCAATGGCTATATTGACGGTATTTTTACAATATTGCAAACAAATTTCGGTGCAACATTGAGGTAAAATGGACAGTAGGGATAAGTATAAAAAACTTGAACTTTTGGTGGACCAACTCCTTGCACGCATGCAGGAAAAGGAGAAGGAGGTACTTGCCCTTTCAGCTAGAATAAAATTGCTTGAATCTGAAAACCGTGTAAATAAAAGCACACAAGAAACAGTAAATGCCTTAATGGAATGGAAGGAAATTACCACACTTCTTTTAAAAAGATTGTATCTTAAAATTGATAAGGAAATTATGCGTATAGAGGCGCAAGTTGCAACACCAAAAATTAATAAATGAAATTTGAAAAGCGCGATATAACATTGAGAAGAATGAAGTTTGATAATGTTCCCA
>CAMUXX010000115.1 GCA_947164805.1 uncultured Elusimicrobia bacterium
TACCGTGTACCGTTTTTATTAAAAAAGAAAGATTATAAAGAGGCGTTCCGTTTGTTTGATTTTGCCTTGATTATGGAAAATTATGTAGACAAACCTGATGTTTATTATGAACGTTACAAACTCCATAAAACAGTGGGGAATACTAAAAATCTGAAATATTATTTACAACAGACATTAACTGCTTTGGAAACGGTTTTGTCCGTAAAACCGCTGGACTATAATTTGTATAAAAAATATGCAGATTTGCTGACGGAAAAAGGGGACTATCCGCAAGCGCTTTTAGAAAATGCAAAAGCAATTGCTTTGTGGTCTGAATTTTACGGTTTCCATTTGCAAAGGGCAGAAATTTATGCCTGTATGGGCCAAAAAGAAAAAGCCCTTGAAGTATTAAATTCGCTTGAAAAGGGGTATTGGCACAGAATAAACCAATACCATTTATCCGAAAAGGGCAAAGTGTATGAACTTATGGGCGATTTAAAAACCGCAGAGGAATATTATTTGCAGGAAAATTCTTCACCTATACTCCGCTATAATGTTTTGTATGATTTTTATCAAAGGCAAAACCGCAAAGAAGATATAGAAAAATTACGCCAAGAACAACGCAAAGAGCCGCATTTTCAAGACCGCGTAAGCGAGCGCGAATTAACCGCATTAATTTAAGGAGGAATTATGATATATATTTTAGGAATTACAGTTATTTTTTTGACTATTTTATTAGCACAAAAACTTTTACCAGCCAAATGGCAAATACAATTACAAAGGATGTTTTTAATTTTATTTATTATGTTTACTTTTAATTTACTTTTACATCCTCACCGTATTGAACGGACTTGGGAAGGGATAAAATATTTGTTAATATAAATTTTAGTATTGCTATATTTTGTTAAATGGTATAATTAAAACATGGAAATAATAACAGAAAAAGATGAATTAATTTACAATAAATATAAAGATTATGAAAGGGATCTTCCTTATTCATTTATCTTATTAAGAGCATTACATGCTTCAGAAAATGATCATACACGTATTCTTATTTCATTACTAAAATATCCTGGAGAAGACAGAAAATATCCGCTTTTGCGTAATTTTTTGAAAGACATAGTATTCAAATATTGGCAAAATAATGAAAAAAGAGATAATTTTATTGATAAATTGTGTAATGAATTAAAAGGTATTCCCTTTAATCAAAATCTTATAGATGCACAAATCGGTACAAATGACGCTTGTATTATTATTGAAAATAAAGTATGTAATGCAGGGGATAGAGATGCCCAATTGGAACGTTATGCTAATATTATAAATCAAAAAGGAATTAAACAAGAAAATATTTGGGTTATGTATTTAACAAGTGATGGCAAAAAAACACCTTCACCGGATAGTTTAACCAATAACCTAATGAAAAAGTTAAATATTAAGCCGGCTGATTTAGAAGAAGATCGTAAGGAACAAATAGAAAAACATTCCTATTCTGCATTAAGTAGTGAAGAACCTATACGATTTGTTGAGGCAGATTATGCTAATCACATTTTACCATGGTTAAAAAAGGTAATAGAACAAGTGCCATATAAAGAAAAACAATATCTTATACCGGGTATTAAACAATATATTGCATTTTTACAAAATTTATATTTTATATTACCGGAGGAAAAACAAATGACAGAAGAATTAATTAAACAAATTTTAAAAATTACAGGAAATGAAAAAGCAAAACTATTAACCGAAAAGAGCAGTGTTATATTTGATTATAATGAACACTTAAAAGAGTTACAAAATATAGTAGAAAAAGAAAAAGAAAATATAAAAAATAAAATTATTAAAAGATTAAAAGAAGATATGATTTCTTATCTATCAAAAAAGGCAAAATTAAACGCAGAACAAATTGTTACTCATAATGGTTATGAAAGAAAATACGACAGGTATTGGATGTGGTTTCAGTTAGGAAAAGAAGAGTATAATAATAATATTCATTTTGAATGGAATTGGGAAGATAAAAAGATTTTGAAGTGTGCAGAAATTTCTTTGGTATTTCATATAGAAAGAGGGGAAGATACCAAAAAACTTAAAGATGCTATCCGAGAAGAATTAAAAAACAATTTCCCTTCTGGATTTGAAGGTCAATCAGATCAAGTTTTGTTATCTGTTACTATAGATATTACGGAATATATTAATGCTATTGATGACCCGAAGCAAGCATATAAAATATTGTCTCATAAATTAGACAATTATGAAGAGCATATTCAAAATTTAATTAAATTGACTTGTGCTGAAAAAATAAAACAATTTTTAAATACAAAATAAGACTTTAAATGCTTATTTTGTATTAAATTATTTTTTAATCATTAAACCCTATTTTTTAACACATCCTTTATTTGTTCAATGATTTGCTTGGCGTGTTTTTGGTCAAGCCCGGTTTGTTTGGCAAGGTCAAGCATATCATCTTCAGTCGGTAAACCTTTGCCTAAAACTGTCGTAGTGTGTTGACCGTTAAAACCTTCACAAGGTACTAAGTCATAAGCAGGGGAAACTTGCCACTTGCCCTCAGCATAAATAAAGGAAAAGTTTTTTGCGTGGTCATCTTTGTTACCGATAAGAACATTAAAAGACATAAGCCGAAACATCTTTTCCGCTTCGGTTATGTCGTGCGTTAAAAATAATGTGGTTTCAATTAAAGTTTTGTAATCAAGCGACGGTATACGGAAATCAGCATTCAAAAGCCCTGCCGCAGTATGCATATGCACACGTTTATTTCCTTTACAATCAAAACGCTTTACACCGAAATATTTATCTTCAAATAAACGCGTTTCGGGCATAATTAAACCTGCTTTCCTTGCAAGTTGTGAGTATTTATATTCCAATTCCCCGATATTTTGCGGGTCTTGCGTGTTCCTGAATTTAATTAGCCATTCTTCACCGTCAATATTCAGCAGAACTTTAGGTCTTGCACCGCCGGAACTTCCGCCTTTTGCCGCAAGTAAAGATAATTCTTTGCTTGGTTCGTCATGCAAAATCTTTTGTGTTTCCTGTTCTAAATAAGAAAGTGTTTTATCTTCGCTATCTTGCCCAATAGGTTGCGTGGGTTTATATGTCAAAGCACCCATTGTTTTAGGACCTACAATGCAAAGTAAATCAAGCGGAGATAATGTTGCAGGGTTTATTCCTTTTTGCCTTAATAATCTGTCAATAAGCAATCTGCCCCAACCGTCGGGTAAACTGTCATTAAAAACACCGAATAAACCGTTAAAAGGTTCAAAAGTGCTTGTAAAAACACCGCTCTTTAAAGGCAATATTACAGGGGAAATTGAAAACCCTTTTTCCAGCCACTCCGTACTATATTCAAAAGCACATAAATTATCCGGCCTTAAAGCCAAAGTGCCGACTAACTGTTCATTATAAAATACTTGAAGGGAGTTAACTTTTTTAATCATTTTTACGCCCTCTTTTACGTGTTTTATTTTCTTGGTTTTTTATAACATCACCGATATTTTGATAGTTTACTTTTGAAAATAATTGTTTAAATTCTTCGGTAGCATTAAGGGCAACAGCAAGTTTTAACAAAGATTTTAAAGAAATTTCGGACTGATTTTCAAACCTTTGCAAAGAACCTAAACTGACACCTGACCTTTTTGATAAAGCGCTCTGTGTCAAATTTAGTTCAAGCCGCCTTGCCTTCACGCGTTTTGCTATACCTTTCGCCAATGCCTGAGGGTTATAATCTTCCATTAAATTAGAAATTGATATATTATTTATTATATTGTTATTATTCATATAATACATAATATATTATTTATTATATTTTGTCAATACTAATAAATAATTAGAACTTTCGTTCCGAAAAGTGTAAATAGCTGAGCTATGTTTTGTAAATTTATTGC
>CAMUXX010000116.1 GCA_947164805.1 uncultured Elusimicrobia bacterium
TTGGGCCTTTATCTCAGGTTGCTTGCCGGCTGATGCGGTTACGGGTGAAATTGTGGGCGGTGATATCAAAACACAAACAAGGAAAGTTCTTGAAAATATGGGCCAAGTTCTAAAAGCATGTAAAATGGAATATGACCATGTTTTAAAGACTACAGTTTTTCTTACAAATTTAGCAGATTTTGCTGATATGAATGAAATTTACGGGCAATTCTTTGCCAAAAACCCACCGGCAAGAAGTTGTGTGCAAGTGGCTGCTTTACCTAAAGGGGCTTTAATTGAAATTGAAGCCGTTTGCCGTAAAAATTAAACCATATAATAAGGGGTATTTATGATTGATTTAAGCAAAAATCCATATTTACAAAAACGATCTGCGGGCATATCTTTACCGCTATCTGCAATGAAGGGAAATGAAGATTGGGGCTGCGGGGATATGGCCTCCTTAATAGAATGGATTGAATATTTTTCTAAATATAATATAAAAGTCTTACAAATACTTCCGCTTTGGGAAACTTCCCCTCGTGAACATTGCCCTTACAGTGCTTTAAGCGCTTATGCTATTGATCCTATATAAGTATAAAAGATATTCCCGAAGTGCAAAATAACCAAAAAGCACAGGAAATTTTAGAGGACTTAAAAGAAAATATTGAAACTTGGCGTGCCAATTCTGCAGTTCAATTTGACACAATAAAACCTGCTAAATACCGCGTTTTGTGGGCTGCTTACGAATATTTTGAAAATAAAGAAAAGAAAAACCATACGGAAAGATGGAAAAATTTCTTACAATTTCAAAAGAAAAATGCAGGTTGGTTACTTTCTTATGCTATTTTCAGAACGGCAAAAGATTTATATAATTGGACCTCTTGGAAAACTTGGTCCGATGAATTAAAAAATAGGGAAATACAAACTATAAAAGATTTTATAGTCAAAAATGAAAGGCAGATTATGTTCTTTTGTTATATTCAATGGATTGCACAAGAACAACTTGAAAATGCTATTACTTATGCTAAAGAAAAAAATGTTTCCCTTTTCGGTGATATACCGTTTGGTGTAAATTTTGACAGTGCAGATGTTTGGGCAAACCAAACAAAATTTTTGCTTGATACAGAAGTAGGTGCACCAAAAGATGCACTTGCACAAGGCGGACAAAAATGGGGGCTTCCGGCTTATAATTGGAAAGCAATTGAAGAACAAAATTTTAATTTTTGGCGTTCAAAAATAGACCGTGCCTGTGAAATATATGATATTTTCCGCTTAGACCATTTAGTCGGATTTTTTAGAACCTGGATTTTTAAACCAGGTGATGAAATCGGTGCTTACGATATTACCGATGAAACTGCACAAAAAGCGCGCGGGGCAAAATTCCTTGAAGCAGTTACCGAAACTGCAAAAGATAAATTACCAGTCGGTGAAGATTTGGGGGTAATACCGGATTATATGCGTGAATATATGAAGGAAATTCACATGCCCGGTTACCGCGTTATAAGGTGGGAAAAGGATAATGAAATTTTCCGTGAACCGCGCAATTATCCAAGTGCTTCGCTTGCCACAACTTCCACACATGATACAACTACCTTAAAACAATGGTGGGAAGAAATGCCTGCTTGGCGAAGGGCAAATTTCTGGGAAATGATTTCCGCTAGAAAAACTGACGGGAATTTACCTTATACACAAGAAATTAATGTGGAAATTATAAAAAGGGTTTTAGGTTCAAATTCAAACTTAGCAATATTTCCTTTGCAAGATATAATAGGAACTACTGACCAAATCAATGTACCAGGCACAGTAAGCCCCGATAATTGGACTTACCGCCTGCCTTATACAACCAAAGAATTTGAAGAAAAGTATAATGGAATCATGATTACATTAAAGGCTTTAATTGAAGAAACAAATAGGGCATAGGAGGCCAAATGTTGATAATTATTGCGTTTATATTAAGTTATTTTTTAGGTGCTATACCATCAGGTTATTTAATTACCAAAAAAATTAAAGGTTTTGATATAAGAAATTACGGTTCAGGTAACCCTGGTGCGGCAAATGTATATAGAATAGTAGGTAAAAAAGCCGGTTGGGCTACTTTTACTTGTGATGCTTTAAAGGGTGCTGTCGCAGTTATGTTAGCAAAAATTCTTGCACCGGAAGTTGCTTGGCTGCCTATTGCTTGCGGTTTCATAGCAATATGCGCACATATGTGGACTGTGTTTCTTAAATTCCGCGGCGGAAAAGGTGTTGCGACTTCAGCAGGTGTATTTGGGGCCTTGCTTCCTATACCGACGCTTATTGCCTTTTTATCTTTTGTAATTGTCGTTTGGAGAACGGGCCGCATCTCCCCCGGTTCAATTTTGGCTTGTATAGTTTTACCTATTGCTGCTTGGCTTACAGGTGCAAGTTTACCTTATATTGTCTTTTGTGCAATAGTTGCAGCAATAGTTATCTATAAACATATACCCAATATCAAAAGGATGTTAGAGAACAAAGAACTTAATTTTGAGGACGGTTCTAAAAAAAATGTTAAATAAAGCTACTGTTTTGGGGGCCGGTGTTTGGGGGAGTGTAATTGCAAGGCATTTGCATAATCTTGGCATGCAAGTAAGTGTTTGGGAATATTCAAAAGATTTACTTGATAATATAAAAGCCAATGGCGGCGCACACCCGAATATCCCAAATTTTAAATTTGATGACACATATATTTTAACCAATGATTTAAAAACTGCCGTTGAAGGAGCAGACTTGCTTGTTTTCGTTTTTTCTTCCAAAGCGGTACGCAGTGTTTGCCAACAACTTAAAATTATTTTAAACGGCAAAGTTGTGCCTGTTTTAAATGCTGCAAAAGGGCTTGAAGACGGCACTTTTAAAACGATGAGTGAAATTATTGAAGAAGAACTTCCTCTCCTTAAAAATAAGGTGGTAGCATTCAGCGGGCCAAGTTTTGCTTTGGAAGTCGCCCGAGGCATACCTACAAAAATTACTTTGGCAGGTTATGACGAAGATTTATTAAAAAAATTACAAAATAAACTTACCAAAAAACCGCTTTGTTTTGAACTATCCTCCGATAGGCGTGGAGCAGAATACGGCGGTGCAATTAAAAATGTTGTAGCTATCGGTTGCGGTATTTTAGACGGTATTGGCGAAGGCGCAAACACTAAATCCGCCCTTTTAACAGAAGCCATGCAGGAAATGAGCAAAATAATGTTAAGCCAAGGATGCACTTTACACTCAGTTTACAGTTTATGCGGTTTGGGTGATGCAATTTTGACAGGAATGTCCGCCATTTCCAGGAACCGCCGCTTAGGTGAAAAATTAGGCCAGGGCCTAGATTTGGAAGAAGCAAAAAAACAAGTAGGAACAATAGCAGAGGGTTTAAATTCCGTACAAAGTGTGCATGATATAATTAATAAAAACAATTTAAACTGCCCGGTAATTAATGCTATTTGGGAAATTGTTGTTCAAGGTAAACCGGCAAAAATTTTACTTAAAGCACTTGGTTTTAAAGATGAATAAAGAAGAGTTAATTAAAGAACTTTCCAATTTTTTATTTGACAAACAACAAGCAAGAATCGCCGTAGATAAAACCCTTGAAATAATTAAAGAAAATTTACAAAAAGGCGAAAAGGTTGTGCTTTCAAACTTCGGCAGTTTTAAAGTAAGGCAAAGTGCACCGCTTGTAATAAAAAACCCTAAAGGGCAAATTGTGGAAGTGCCTTCAAAAAAACGGGTAAAGTTTAAACCGTCTGAAAATATTTTAAAATGACTCTAGAAGAATTAACTAAAAAAGATTTTTTTACTATAGGTGAAGTGGCGCGTATTTGCAGCGTGCCGGAATATACTATAAGCTATTGGGAAAAAAATTTTACTGCACTTAGCCC
>CAMUXX010000117.1 GCA_947164805.1 uncultured Elusimicrobia bacterium
ACCACAAGAGTATAAAGAACGCCTTGAATATGAACTCGGTGTTATATCAAGCATGGGCTTTGCTGTTTACTTCTTGATAGTGGCTGATTTTATACAATATGCCAGAAGCCAGGATATCCCAATAGGTCCGGGGCGTGGTTCGGGTGCAGGTTCTTTGGTGGCTTATAGTATAGATATTACCCGCGTGGATCCTTTAAAAAACAAACTCCTTTTTGAAAGATTTTTAAACCCTGAGCGTGTAAGCATGCCGGATTTGGATATTGATATTTCAGATGCCGGGCGTGAAGAAGTTATCAATTATATGCGCCGTAAATACGGCATAAAAAACGTAGCAAGTATTATAACCTTCGGTACAATGAAGGCCAAACTTGCTTTAAAAGATACAGCCCGCGCGCTTGGTTTTGAGCCGGCGGAAGCAAACCGTTTGTCAAAACTGATACCTGATGCCTTAAATGCAACTATTGCCGATTCCATAGAAAATATTCCTGAAATTAAACAAGAAATTGCAAAAAGCGCAAAGGTAAAACAACTTTTTAATTATGCTACAAAAATTGAAGGTTTAAAACGCCATACCGGGGTGCATGCTTCGGGTGTACTGGTTACTAAAGAGGAAGTTACAAAATATACCCCGCTTGCCAAAGGTGCAAAAGATATTATTAGTACTCAATATGAAGGCAATACAGTTTCCGACATGGGGCTTTTAAAAATTGACTTTTTGGGCCTGCGTACATTAACTGTCATTGATAATGCCGTTAAACTTGTAAAGAAACTTAGAGGAATTGACCTTGATATCGCAAATATTCCTTTAGATGATAAAAAGACTTTTGACTTGCTTGCAAAAGGGGAAACAACTTGTATTTTTCAATTAGAAAGTTCAGGTATGAAAGATTTAGTAAAACGTTTGCAACCCTCTGCTTTCAGTGATATTTCAGCTTTGGTGGCCTTGTACCGCCCGGGGCCTATGCAAAGCGGTATGTTAGATAGTTTTGTTAGAAGAAAACACGGCCAAGAGCCCATTACGGTAGAACATAAACTCATGGAACCTATTTTAGCGGAAACGTACGGTACAATGATTTACCAAGAGCAAATCATGGAAGTTTCCAAAGCCTTAAGCGGTTTTACCCCCGGGCAAGCAGATTCCCTACGCAAAGCAATGGGTAAAAAGAAAATTGACATTATGGAAGGCTACCGAACTAAATTTATTGAAGGTGCAAAAGCACATAATTGCCCGGAAAAAACTTCCACCAAAATATTTGACCAAATGGCAAAATTTGCCGAGTACGGGTTTAATAAATCGCATTCTGTTGCTTATGCTTTGGTATCATATCAAACAGCCTATTTAAAAGCGAATTATCCGATAGAGTTTATGTGCGCTGCGCTTACAAACGAAATCGGCCACAATGCCATAGGTGCAACTGATAAAGAAAATAAAATTGCAACTTATTTGGAAGAAGCCCGCAAAATGGGTTTTGAGATTTTGCCTCCTAATATACAAAAATCATTAGGGGATTTTAATGTTGAAATTTTACCGGACGGTAAAGAAGCTATACGCTATGGTTTAAATGCTATTAAAAATGTAGGCACGGAAGCTGCTATCGCTATAGTCAAAGCACGTGAAGAAAAGGGCCCGTTTAAAGATTTATTTGATTTTTGTAATAAAGTTAACTCAGATCAAGTAAATAAAAAAACCTTAGAATCTTTGGTAATGTCTGGTGCTTTTGATGCTTTAAACCCTGATGTTAAACCTGAAATTAGCCGCCCTAACTTGCTTGCAAACATAGAAAACACAATAAAACAAGTAGATGATCTAAACGAAGAGAGAAAAGAAGCAACCTTGAGCCTTTTTGCTGATGATGTAGTGAATTTAAGTATACCCAAAATTAAACAAATTAAAGCGGAAAGATGGACCAATACCCAGATGTTAAATAACGAAAGGGAAGTTTTGGGCGTATATTTTTCCGGCCATCCGCTTACAAAATACCAAAGACATTTAAATAAAATTTTAAAAGACAGTATAACCAAAATAAATGAACATCCTTATACAGGGGCAGTTGCCGTAGCAGGCATTGTAACACGCCTTAAAAAGCGTCAAACAAAAGATAAAAAGAATTGGGCGCAAATAACTATTGAAGATGAAAAATATTCTTTGACTGCCAATATTTTCAGTAAAGTTTGGGGCCAAATTTCAGATAGTGTTGCCGTAAACCAAACCCTTATAGTGAGGGGGGAAATTAAAGGGGACGATATGTCTGCCCGGGCGGAAATTACTGTTTCCGGCGTGGAACCTGCTTTTGCATTAATTTCCCGTAAAGCAAAAAAACTTATTATACATTTACCTGCCGAAGTTAACAATGCACAACTTCTTAAATTAAAGGGCCTGCTTGCCCCAAGCAAAGGTTTATGCGAGGTCTATTTTGATATTTGCGAAGGTGATAAAAAACACCTTATACAAACACCGTACAAAATAACATTAAACGGTAATTTAACGCATTATTTGGAAGATACTTTCGGCACCTACTGCTGGGATATTAAGTGCTAGTAGTTTTTAATTTAAATTCCCCTGCGTTATTTAGCGCAGGGGTTTTTATATGTTTTTATTGTTTTTATATGTTTGTATATCGTTTAGTTAACAGGAATAATAATTTCCATCAGGATAATAACAGCCGGGATTACCTTCGTAAACATCTTCCCATCCGTCGCCAAAATCTACTGCAGTATATTTATGATATATTTGATTGCCATTTTCATCATATACATAATTAAAAACACTTTCAAAACCTTCTGTACAATCATCATTAGAACAATCTTTATAGCTTTCAGATGTCATATTCCCATTTGCATCATAGGTGTATTCAGTACGACCAGGATAATAAGCACTGCAACTGCCGTCTTGTTCTACTGTTTGACATTGACGCTGTGATGTCATATTCCCATTTGCATCATAGGTGTAGTCAATAGCACTAGAATTATAATAAGCACTGCAACTGCCGTTTGATTCTGCTGTTTGACATTGACGCTGTGATGTCATATTCCCGTTTCCATCATAGGTGTATTCATAACCACCAGAAGAATAATATTCACTGCAACTGCCGTCTTGTGCTACTGTTCGACAATTACGCATTGATGTCTTATTCCCATTTGCATCATAGGTGTAGTCATAATTACCCCAACTTGCATAAGCACTGCAACTGCCGTCTTGTGCTAATGTGTAACATACACGCTCTGATGTCCTATTTCCATTTGCATCATAGGTGTAGTCATAAAAAGTATAAGAACTGCAACTGCCGTCTTGTGCTACTGTTTGACATCGACGCTCTGATGTCCTATTCCCATTTGCATCATAGGTGTAGTCATTACCATAACTATAAGCACTGCAACTGCCGTTTGATGCTATTGTTTTACAAGAACGCTTTGATGTCATATTCCCATTTGCATCATAAGTGTAGTTATTCCCATTACTGTAACTTGTGCAATTATTATTTTCATCCCAAGATGTACATTTATAAGAACTTAATAAATGCCCTTCTTCATCATATTTGCTTTCATTTCCTTTTGTACATCTATTATTATCATCATAGGCATAACATATATCTTTTTTTGTTGATTTTTGGTCTGCATTATATTGTGTTGTTGCACAAATACCGTTTGCGTCACATACCTTTTCCGTAAATGTACCGTTTTCATTATAGGTTCCGTAACAACTATAACCTATTGCAGTACTCCTTGAACAGTTCATAGAACAAGGATACGCACCGCCAGGGCAACTTTGCCATGCTCCTATACTGTGGGTAAAGGTCCCCGCAGGTAAGCCAAGGGATTCACAATATTTATTGCCTTTAGGTT
>CAMUXX010000118.1 GCA_947164805.1 uncultured Elusimicrobia bacterium
TTCATCCTCCACGCCCGAGTGTAGTTATCGGCAACAAAGGTTATGATATCGAAAAATTAAGGCAAGACCTTGAAAAATTGACCGGACGCAAAACTTTCATCAATGTTATTGAGATTAAAAATCCTGAAACTGATGCCAGATTAGTTGCACAATCAATTGCTTTTCAGATTGAAAAACGTGCACATTACGGTGCAGCCATGAAAAAGGCCATCGAAAAGGCCCTTGCCGGCAAAGCACTTGGTATCAAAATTATGTGTGGTGGCCGTTTAGGCGGCGCAGAAATTGCCCGTACTGAATGGAAACGTGAAGGCCGCGTGCCTTTGCATACTCTCTGTGCTGATATTGATTATGGCACTTATGAAGCCAATACCGTCAGCGGTAAAATCGGTATAAAAGTGTGGATTTTTAAGAAAACACACTTTGCAAAATCTCCGCGTGAGATCTTAAACGAACTTAGAAAACACAGAGACATGCAAGAAACTTCTGCTACCGAAGGTGTTAAGGAAACTGTAACCCCGGTTAAAAAAGAAACCAAAGCAAAAGCAGTTAAATCTGTTAAAACAGAGGTAAAAGCCGAAGTAAAAGCAGTTAAAGAAGAAAAAGAAGTAAAACCGGCAAAAGCAACTAAAGCAGCCAAAGAAACAAAGGCCGCAAAAGAAACTAAAGCTGAAAAAACAACAAAAACCACCAAAACTGCTACTAAAAAAACTACTGCCAAAAAGACGGCTAAAAAAGACACAAAAGCCGAAACCAAAGCAGAAGCAAAAAGTGAGGAGAAATAACTATGTTGATGCCTAAAAGAGTTAAATACAGAAAACCGCACAGTGCTCCTCGCATCAAAGGGAAAGCGAAGAGAGGTACGGAAGTATCCTTCGGTGAATTTGGCTTAAAAGCCCTTGAACCGAAATGGGTTACAGCCCGCCAGATTGAAGCAGCCCGTGTTACCTTATCAAGATTTATTAAAAAGAAAGGTAAAATGTGGACGCTCATTTTCCCGGATAAAGCCATTACCAAGCACCCTGCTGAAACCAGAATGGGTAAAGGTAAAGGTGCTCCTGATCACTGGGTTTGTGTTGTGAAGCCGGGCCGCATTTTGTTTGAAATGGAAGGTTTAAGCGAAGAAGAAACAAAAAGTGCTTTCCGCCTTGCTACAGACAAATTGCCTATTAAAACAAAACTTGTTACAAGAAGGTAATTTATGAAGGCAAAAGAAAAAGAAACCTTGAAAACAAAAAGCGTAGCAGAGTTGCAAGACTTGCTAGCCAAAGCTAAAGAGAAAAAGTTTAACCTTCTCTTTAAACATCGTACAACCCCGATTGCCAACCCTTTGGAAATCAGAGTTGTTAGACGCGAAATTGCTCTTTTAAACACTTTAATTAAACAGAAAGGGCAAGTTAAATAAGAGGATTTATGGAAAATAAAAATACTCGCGCAGAAAGAAAGGTTTTAGTTGGTATTGTTACATCCGACAAGATGAATAAAACTCGTACTGTTGAAGTAACAACCACTAAAAAACATTCTTTCTATGGCAAAATTATCAGAACTACCAAGAGCTATCATGCCCACGATGAAGGCAATGAAAGTAAACTTGGCGACAAAGTTGAGATTACCTCTACAAGACCTTTGTCAAAACTTAAAAGATGGCGCGTTTCCAAAATTGTGGAACAAGCAATCGGCTAATACGGAGATAGAAGATGATTCAAATCAGAAGTATATTAAATGTGGCCGATAATTCCGGCGCTAGAAAAGTACAGTGCTTTAAAGTGCGCGGCGGCCATCACAGGGATATTGCTTCTTTGGGCGATGTTATTATGTGCTCTGTAAAGGACGCAATCCCTACATCAAACGTCAAAAAAGGCGATGTTGTTAGAGCTGTTGTCGTAAGAATTGCGCGTGAAAAACGCCGCAAAGACGGTTCTTATATTCGCTTTGATGACAATGCTGTTTGCCTTATTAACGAAAACGGTGAACCGAGAGGTACACGTGTTTTCGGGCCTATAGCAAGAGAACTTAGGGAAAAGAACTTCCTTAAAATAATTTCTCTTGCACCGGAGGTTATCTAATATGAAACTTAAAAAGAACGATAAAGTTATTGTTTTAGCCGGTAAAGATAAAGGCAAGACAGGGGAAATCCGCGAAGTTTTACCTTCTAAAAACAAAGTTGTTGTTACAGGTATAAACATGATTTCCAAACACACAAAGCCCAGTCAAAACGATAAAGGCGGTATCAAGCAAATTGAAGCACCTATTCATGCTTCAAATGTTGCTGTTGTTTGTGCAAAATGTAACAAACACATGACACCTAAAACCAAAGTTAGTGACAAGGGCATTGTTACAAGAATTTGCTCCAAATGCGGGGCCGCTTTATAAGAGGATATTATGACAAATAAAACCGAAAATTATATACCCAGATATAAAACTCTTTATAAAGAAAAAATCCTTCCTGCTTTAATGAAGGAAATGAAGGTTAAAAGCCCTATGGCAGCACCTAAACTTGAAAAGATTGTTATCAATATCGGTGTTTCTGATGCTCGCGAAGATATTAAATTTATTGATATCGCTAAAGAAGACCTTACAGCCATCACAGGCCAGGCAGCCCAAATCAGGCGTGCTAAAAAATCCATCTCTAACTTTAAACTTAGAGAAGGTATGCCAATCGGTGTAAGAGTAACTTTGCGTGGCGACAGAATGTATGAATTCTTTGATAGGTTCGTAAACATTGTTGCCCCTCGTATACGCGACTTCCAAGGCTTCAATGGCCGCGGCTTTGACGGCAGAGGAAATTTAAACGTTGGTATTAAAGAACACTATGTGTTTCCTGAAATCAATGTTGAAAAATCCCCTAAGCCGCAAGGCATGAACATTACATTTGTTACCACTGCTAAAGATAATAAAGCAGGGCAACTTTTAATGGACTTAATGGGTTTCCCTTTCAGAAAAGGGACCATTTCTAAATAAGGAGAGCAACTATATATGGCTACAAAAGCATGGGTTGCAAAAATGGCAAAACCGCAAAAATTTGCAGTAAGATATCACAATCGCTGCCAAATCTGCGGTAGAGCAAGAGGATACTACAGAGATTTCGGTCTTTGCCGTATCTGTTTCAGAAAAATGGCACATCAGGGCTTAATCCCGGGTGTCAAGAAATCAAGCTGGTAAGGAGGGCTTTATTAGAATTTAACTCCGCGAGCAGTAACTTTTTTGCGGAAAGTAGATTCTAAAAGCAATTATTATGGATCCGATAGCAGACTTCTTAACAAGAATAAGAAATGCAAATATGAAGAAAAAGGAAAGGGTAGATATTCCCTTTTCTAAAGTAAAAACCGAAATCGCCAGGGTTTTGAAAGAAGAAGGTTATATAGCAAACTATAAAGCCCTTCACAGCGAAACCAAAGGCGGTTTTGTAAGAGTATTTTTAAAATATACTCCGGAAAACAATTGCGTTATCCAAGGGCTTCGCAGGGTTTCACGCCCCGGTAGAAGAATTTATAGTTCCTATAATGATATTCCTACCGTTCGCGGTGCTTTCGGTACTGCAATTTTGTCCACCTCAAAAGGTATCATGACTGATGCCAAAGCAAAAGAAGAAAAGGTGGGCGGCGAAGTTTTGTGCCAAGTGTGGTAGGTGAATTATGAGTAGAATCGGTAAAAAACCTATACAAATTCCCGCTAAAGTAAAAGTGGAAGTAAAGGGTTCTGAAGTTAAAGTAACAGGCCCTCTTGGTAATCTTTCTTACACTATGCCCGAAGGCATTGAAGCCAAACTTGAAAACAATGTTTTAAATTTGGCTATTAAAGATGCAAGCCGCGAAAGAGAATTAAATGCTCTTTACGGTA
>CAMUXX010000119.1 GCA_947164805.1 uncultured Elusimicrobia bacterium
AGCAGTAAAGGTCAGGACAAAAAAACTATATTAAGAATCGAACCGGACCTATAAAATGAAGAGTAGTAGTAAGTAAGGGAAACTAAATAATATTTTTAACGGTCAAACTTCCCGTTAGAGAAAAGGCATAGCCAACCTGAAACTATTAAATAAAGGAAAATAAAATGAAGACACAAAAAATAGTATTAGCGTTAGCGTTAGTAGCAGTAACTCCAGCCGTATTATCAGCACAAGATTATGTTGGCGGCCCAGGCAGTAAAATGTCATATATCGCAGATAATGCCCTTGCAAGAATCAGACAAAATCATAAAGAGAGCAATCCGCAAGACCAAAACCCGGTAAAACAACAGAACACAACCAATCAACAAGCCACGGAACAACAAGTAAAACCTGCCGATACAACCCCTGCCCCGGCATATTATCCTTATGCCTGGTCTGAAGGGCATATGTTGGTGCATGCAGATCTTCATAAAAATAAAAGCAGCAGGCCTCAAAGAAATAAAACCGACAATAAGGCCAATACAACAACAACACGCAGAACAGCCAGCACTTATAATCATTATGCCGGGCCGGACGGTCACAGATATGCCCTCGGTAATGCAGCAAGAGATGCCAGACATGATACAACCCCAGTTCCTACGCATGTTAAGGATATTGATACGCTCTCAACAAATCACAAAGTAACTCTTAACAATAAAGCAGCAGATAAAAGCGCGAAACAAACAAATAAAACTTTCCGCTATTATTTAAACGAAATCGGTCAGGCAATTGCTCAAGAAGCACCATATATGAAATAAATTGACTAACACAAAAACCCCGTCGTTAAGACGGGGTTTTTTATTAGCTAATTTTTATTTACTAAATTAATCAGCAGGAACGGTGTTCTCAAAAGCCAGGAAAATTTCCGCAATATCTTCAGGTGTTTTGGCAGTTATTAAACGCTCGCGCACAAACGGTGTGGATGATACTGCTGCAAGTTCCGCAAGTATTTTAAGTTGAAAGGCAGGCTCTTTAAAAGGTGTTAAGATTAAGAATATCAGTTTCACATTATTTTTTCCGTCGTCAAACAAAATACCTTTTTTGGAAATACCTACACTTACCAAAGGTTTTGTTAAAGAAGCAACCCTGGCATGAGGGAAAGCCACACCCTTTTCCAAAGCGCAGGACATTATTTGCTCGCGCTTTAAAATAAATTCTTTTGCCTGTTCTTTTGCAAATGTAGGTTTTTGTTTATATAAAGCATTTAGCATTTCCTCAAAAACGGCTTCTTTTGTAGTAGATTTCAAATTAATTACACAAGCCTGCGGTACTAAAAAATTACTTATTAAAAGTGCGTTCGGCTTTTCATATTCATCGCGTATTTCTCCTACGAGTTCCTCCAAAACATCTTCCAAAGTAAGTAAGCCGACAACTTCTTCTTTTGCATTTTTAATTAAGGCCTGATGATTTCTATTTGTCTGGAATTCCCTTAAAGCAGCCTCAACAGGTGTATGCTCATCAAGCATTAAAAGTTTATAGGTAAAACGTTCTTCAATAGGCTGCAAAGATTTTTCACTTAAAGATTCTAGTGACATTTCTTTAATCAAAACATATTCTTTTGCATCGTCGATCGTTTCGGTATAAATCGGATAGCGGGAATATTTGCGTTTATTAATAATTTCCAAATTTTGCGGCCAGGTATTAGATTTTTTTAAAGCTGAAATTCTTGCACGCGGCGTCATAATTTCTTTAACTTTTACTTGCTCAAAATCAAATAAATTTTCAAACATCATAAGTCGGCGCAAGGAAAACTTTCCCCCCTCCTGTGATTTTGAAAACATCATCCTAAGTTCTTCTTGTGAGAGTGGTGTTTCTTGGTGGTGAGGATTTACACCAATTAAATCCAAAGTTTTATAAGCAATCCACACCAAAATATTTTTAAACACATTGGTAACTATATAAAAATAATGTAGCGGAACAATTATATATTTTAAAACTTGCTCAGGGTATTTTATGGCAAGTAGTTTGGGCACTTGTTCACCGTACACAACATGTAAAGAAGTAATTATCAAAAATGCTAAAGTAAAAGAAATTATATGCAAAGCGGCAGCAGGCAGTAGCGGCACAATATTGGGCATCAGCCAAGATAAAACTTTACCGACACTCGGCTCCCCCACCCAACCGAGGGCGAGGCTAGTCATAGTTATAGCAATTTGGATAGCGGAAAGATATTCATCAATATTTTCATGTGCTTTGAGCATTAACTTTTCTTTATACCCACCGTTTTTGGCGAGTTCCTGCAAGCGTGTATGGCGCACTTTAACCAAAGCAAACTCCCCAAGAACAAAAAAGGCATTTAGAAGTATTATTAGAATTGCCAACAATAAGAAGAATAATGTTAACATAAAAATATTATAACAAATAAATAGGAAGTTTGGGTTCTTTATGTTTTTGCTGGCAAAGTCTTTTTGGTAAATTTTGATTTTTCTGTTCCTAAAGTACCGAGAGTCGCTCCGCTCCCGTTCTTCTTGGTACTTGTCGTCACAGAAAAAATCAAAATTTCCTCAAAAATACTTGCCAAGTTTGTGCAAACGGTTTGACTTTATTAAATTTTTAATTTAAAATCCGTAGCGCACGAAAATGTTTTCGCGCTGCGCAGCAAATTTAAGATGATTTTTTATTTTCTCCTTGACAACGAATACCCAGAAGTATAGGAGCGAAGCGATTTTCGGTATTCTAGGAAAGGAAAAATCAAAAAGCGCTTAAATTTGCAAGCACGTTCCGCGCGTATAAGGGCGGTATGCGGGAAATTGACACGTAAAAATTCCCCCCTTGAATTTTCTACAAATGTATGTTAAACTATAAGTGTAGTAGTATCAGTTGAGTTGGTAGTGTTATTGTATTTTTAACTTTAACTGTTCGGTTAAAGTGTAGAAAACAAGTGCATTATTCATTTGGTATTTAAAAATTTGTGCCATCTAGTCACTAGGTGGCAGAAAGTAGTCAAGCAGCACATCAAGCAACAAAGCAGTAAAAGTGAAACAAAACCGTAAAGCCCGCAAGATAACAACAGTTAGTAGTACAAAATAACTTTTTGCCCGGGTAATTTTCCCTAATGGGTGGAAAGACAAAAGGAGGCATATTATGCCAAATAAAGAAAGTTTCACGTTTAGTGATAAATTGAGGAAGAGTAAATCTGTACCTCTCTCTAAACGTTTGCCCTCAATAGTTGGGGGCCAGAACAAGCAAAAGCGTACATTAGTGCAGCGCGCGCAACGCGATTTACCGTTCATCTTAGTAGCGGCACTTGCTTTGCTTTTGTTACCGTTTTTAAGCAGAACCGGTAGCGATGATATTGCCGATACAGGCAATATTGCGTGGAACACCTTAACCGATGCTCCTTCATTTGCTGAAGGCGGCGGTGCTGATATTATGCCCGCGGGTTCAATGCAGGATCCGTTGGATCTTATTTTGCGCCCAAGAAGCGAAGTTGAAGGTTCCGGCGTAACAATGGGCACCAATGCCACAAAAAACGCATACGGTTCCGGTTCCAAATCCGGATCTGAAGGCGGATATGGTGACGGTAGCGGTTATAGCAGCAGGAGCAGAAGTTATTCCTCATCAGGCAGTTCAACCAAAAAACAACCTGACTATAGTACCCGCAAAAGTTACGATGAATCATACACAACCAAAACTACCAAAAAACCTGCTACGGAAAAATACGGTAAAAAAACACGCCCGGCAGTACGCCAAAGTATCGTAAGAAAAGCTACTGATATAAACAGGGCTTTGCGTATTTCCCAAATGCCTGGCCCAAGGGGCAGC
>CAMUXX010000120.1 GCA_947164805.1 uncultured Elusimicrobia bacterium
AACACCTTGCGGTGCTAAAAATTGGCCTTTTTTGACGTTTATAACTTTGCCTGTTTTTGCGGCAGCTATTACCAAATCTGTTTGACGGCAAAGAAAGGCCGGAATCTGTAAAATATCTGCAACTTTTGCGGCAACACTGGCTTGGTATGGTTCATGAATATCAGTTAAAATCGGTACATTATATTTGTGTTTGACTTCGGCCAGTAATTCAAGGCCCTTTTCAAGCCCGACACCGCGGTAAGCACTAATAGAACTTCTGTTTGCTTTATCAAAAGATGCTTTAAAAATAAAAGGAACTTTTGCCTTTTTCATTAAAGTACAAATTTGTTTAGCGGTATCCAAAAACACTTTTTCCCCTTCAATCACACAAGGGCCACCCATAAAAACTAAAGGCAAAGTATTGGAAAATTTTATTTTACCTATTGTTACTGTTTTTTGTTTAATATTTGTCATAATTAACGGTCCAAACTTATAATTTCTTTAAAGGTTAATAATTTTTTAAAAATTATCTTAAAAGTTTTTTCAGACATATCAGTTACAAGTTTTATAATGAGTTTACCTTCACTTTTATAAAAATGGCTTTTAACTACGCTTACGCCTTCTGCTTTAATTATATCTTCAATTTTTGTAACAATTTGAAGATCAGGCTCGCATTTTATTGTGATATATTCAAAAGTTTTTACCGATTCAAAAGTATTTAAAATCCTACGGCGAAAAACTTGCAAAATCAAAACTAAAACAACAGCGAGACATGCAACACCAAATTCCCCATACCCTGCTGCCATACCGATAGCAGCAACAACCCAAATACCTGCCGCCGTAGTAAGACCGGAAATTTTATTGCCTTCCCTGATAATCGAACCTGCACCCAAGAAACCTACACCGGTAACAATTTGTGCGGCAATTCTTGCCGGATCCCCCCCATAATATTGAGCAGACATTAAAGAAATCAAAGCAAATACAGTTGAACCCATACAAATCAAAGTATTTGTGGAAAACCCGGCCGGCTTTTCATGATACTGCCTTTCAAAACCTACGACAGCACCCAAAAGGAAAGATACTGCCAAACGAATTATAGCATCTGTTAAAGTTATCATAATTTTATTTCGGCAAAATTTCAAGCACTATAAAATAAACTAACATACAAGCAGCACCTATCGGTAAAGCTTGTTTTGCCCACTCCTTACTTTTAATTTTAAATTTTGAAGCACAAATAATATTGGGGATATTCCCAGGTATTAAAAAACCTCCTGAAACTACCAAACCCATAAGCAAAAATTCAATTTGGGTATTTGTCATTGTCGGCACAATTTCAGCAGCGGCAAGTGTTGCATTATCTAAAATTGCGGAAATTGAGTTTGCCCAATATAAAGCCGCCAAAGGCAGTTTCATAATACTTATTTCAGCCAAAGGTGTAAGCCCGTGGCCGAAAAAAACCAAAGCCATAATAAACAAATATACTTTCGCGGCGCGAATTAAAATATCTTTTGCACTATCAATTTCCACACGCTGTTGGCTTTTAATCTGTTCGTCTTTTGTACGCCCGGCCATATAAGCAAAAAAGGCAACACCTGGTATAATCAAATACCAAAGCAAATGGAATAAATAGAAGAAACCGGCATGATGCGGTTCACCGGAAAGTTTGCCGACAACTATCGTTGAAAGAGGTTCGCCAATAGGTGTTAAAATCGCACCAAGCCCTATTGCGAAACAACCCATGACGACAACGTGTATTGTATCACGTTTTGTTAAACGCAAAGTAGCGGCAATTTCACAAAGTATTAAAGCGGCAACTATCGCTGTTATCACGCTAGATAAAAATCCTAAAACACAAACCAACAAAATTATGGTTTTCTTGAGTCCTATTTTTAACTCAATATGCTCAATAAAATGCGCTATATTTAACCTAAATTTTCTAAAAAGTAACCCTATAATTAAAACAGCCAAAGCAATTTTTATAGGTTCCGTAAGGGCATCCTTTACAAGATGCCAATTCCAAGCACCTATAGCCGTAACAGCAATAATACCTAGGATAAATAAAAATGCTTCAAGTTGCTGTTCTACTGTATGCACAATAAAAGGCAAAAAGAGTGCCAATAAAATTACTAAAGTTAAAATTATTATTACGAGTGTACTCATAAACTCCCCCTTTTTATATTATACTATAATATGAAATATGATATTTTACATTTTTCTAACAATATATTATAACTCTATTTAGGCCTATTTCCTTGTTTGCCTTAAGGCTTCATATAAACAAATCGCGGCTGAGGTAGAAAGATTTAATGAACGAACTTCCCCAGGCATAGGAATAGTGTATAGTTTATCTGCGTATTTTGTGTAAAAATTACGCGGAAACCCACAAGATTCCGAGCCAAAAATTAAATAATCGTCTTTTTCAAATTTGGCATCCCAAAAACATTTTTTGCCTTTTGTGGAAAAGAAGAACAGGCGAGCGCCGGATGGTAAACTTTCAAAGAATTCATCACAAGTAGGAATTACCGTGTATTTTAGTTTGGGCCAATAATCAAGGCCGCTGCGTCTTATTTCCTTGTCGGAAATTTTAAAACCTAGTTTTCCGACAAGAAATAAATGCGTATTTGTTGCTACGCAAGTGCGGCCGACATTGCCCGTATTAAACGGAATTTCCGGATTAATAAGAACAATATTCAAAGCGCACCTGCCTGCAAAAATTAAAATTCCCAACGCACAAAAAGCGGCGTAAACGGGTGCGGAACATTTGCGTTGAAAGGCAAAATTCTTAAAACATAATCTAAACGTCCGCTTGTTTCGGGTTGTATTTCAAGTTCGTATTTATATATGCCGTTTTCTTGTTTAAAAAGATTCATAGCCATATCCTTTGAACTTTCAAAAGCACCGCCCATACCACGTGTACCGATTTGCAGTTGCACTACAACATCTTGCGGCTTTAAAGAACCCAAAGTTACATCAGCTTTGATTTTAATTTTTTGGCCGACTAACACTTCACCGTCAATTTGCCCGGTCGTGTCTGTTATTGATACTTGCGGCCAATTATTGGCAATTTGTTTGCGCCAAGCGGCAACTTCTGCGGTGCGACCGGTTGTGTTTAACATGCTGCCGTAATAATGTGCTTTAGTGTAGAATTTGTCATAATATTCTTGCACCATACGGTGTGTGTTAAAGAAAGGTACTATTGTGGAAATGGAATCTTTCATCTTACTAATCCATTTTTGAGGTAAACCGTCATTATCACGGTCATAATATGTGGGTATAACTTCCTGCTCAAGTAAATTATACAAAGCCTGGCTTTCCACTTCATCGCGTTCATTATCGTCTTTATAAGTGTCAGAGCCTGTTATTGACCAGCTAAAATCACAGGGGCCTACTTCATCCCACCATCCGTCAAGGATTGATAATGCCAAAGCCCCGTTTAAAGCGGCTTTCATACCGCTTGTGCCGGATGCTTCCATCGGCCTAATTGGATTATTTAACCAAACATCAACCCCTTGTACCATATAGCGTGCAAGGTTCATATTATAGTCTTCAGCAAAAACAATTTTACCTTTAAACCTAGGATCAAGCATATAGGTAGATATCTTTTTAATAAACTCTTTACCTGCACTGTCCGCAGGATGTGCTTTACCGGCAAAAACAAATTGCACCGGTCTATTTGGATCATTAACGATTTTTGCAAGCCTTTCCGGATCTTTAAAAAGCAAAGTAGCACGTTTATAAGTTGCAAAGCGGCGTGCAAAACCGATAGTCAAAACTCCTTCCTCCAAAACATTTGCCGCACGTTTTACCGTTTG
>CAMUXX010000121.1 GCA_947164805.1 uncultured Elusimicrobia bacterium
ACATTTTCAATGTTAGAATAAATTTGTGCGGTCTTATCCAAAATAATATCTTCTGAAGTTTTAAAAAACGAGGCCGTAGTAATAGAAAACACAAACCCCACCCATACCCAAAAAATAATATTTGTTGCTGTATTATGCGGGAAAACAGATAAAACAGATTGCCCCAATAAAATAAAAACCACAGCAAGTGCTGCCGTCTTAATAATTGGAATCATTAAATGCAAGACTATTTCCAAATAAACTTGAACTGATTCAACTATACTGAAATTGCTGTCCGCTAATTTTTTAAGACTTAACATTGTCTACCCCTTATAGCCTATAATTTTATTATAACATAAAATTTTACACTCTGCCCATTTTATTATAAAATATAATAAACAAATTAAGGAGATATTATGAAAATAACTAAATTAGTTTTATTGTTCGCTTTTTTATGTTTTACGCTAACTTCTTTTGCAAAAGAAAATGACCGCCGCGGCTGGCAACTTGAATTGAAAAAGCTTGCCTTAAATGTGACTTCAACCAATGTTCATCATGCACAAGACTATAACGGCTTTTCAGATGCCCGCCTTACGGCTGATAGCCAAACTACAATTCTAGGTGCTTTAGATTTTAAAGCGGACTACTTCGGTAAACATTATTTATGGTCAAATGGCCTTTTGGCCGAATACGGCAAAAATACTATTGAACAAGCAGACGGCCAAAAAATGACTACCGAATCTGCCGATAGAATTATTGTAGATACAGCCTATACTTTACGCTTGTGGAATATTCAAGATATTTTGGGCGGTTTTGAAGCCGGTCCTTATGTCTCGGCTGCTTATGAGACAGAGTTTAATACAACCGGCGGTGCACCTTTGAAAAAAGTTTTACGCGGTGAAGGCGGTGCAAAGTTATTTGAAGGGAAATACATTAAATCACTTTATTTATCAGGTTTATTTGAAGAAGATTTTACTTATCCCGAGCATTCCTCAAAATTAGGTTGGACGGCAGGCTTTGAAATAGAGGCCCCCATCCGCGAAGGCGTAAAAGCAAAATTTAAGGGTATTTGGCGTGACTATTTACATGAAAGCAAAAGACAACCAACGGATCTGGACTATTCTTTAGAACTTGATGCCCGTATGGAAGTTTTAGTGTGGAAAAATTTTGCCGTTGCACCGTTTATAAATTATTTTACCGCAAAAGGAAAATATGTTCACGAAAAAGGTCAAAATTTATACGTCGGTGTATCATTTTCCTTCAGCAAATTATTTAAGGAGGCAAAACCTGTTGCCGCACAGTAAAAATATGCGCAATGTTTTACAAGATTTAAAGAAACTTGCCGATAAAAAATATCAAAAATTTACCTCGGGACTACTGCCCGGGGTAAATTATATTTTAGGTGTAAGAGTTCCAAAAATAAGAGCCTATGCAAAAACTTTTAAGCCGGAAGAAACGCAGAATTTTTGTAAAAATTATAAAGTAAAATATTTTGAAGAATATTTCCTAAAAGCCATTTTATTAGCATATATTTGCAAACAAATTACTCCTGAAAAAGCAACTAAATTAATTCAAGGATTTATACCTAGCATTTCAAATTGGAGTGTTTGTGATGCTTTTTGCGCAGATTTAAAAATTATAAAGAAATATCCAGAAACATTTTTACCGTTAATCTTAAAAAATTTAAAAAGTAATCAAGAATTTGCCCAAAGAACTGCCCTTAACCTTGCAAGAGCATACTATTTGCAAAGTCCGTATTTTAAACAAATTTTAGGAGCAGTATTAAAATTAAAACCGACAAAATATTATGCACAAATGGCACAAGCATGGTTTATGTGCGAAGCTTACATTAAGCAACAAAGACTTACAAAACCGACTTTGAAATATTTAACACCCGAAGTTTATGCTATGACGGCAAGAAAATTAAAAGACTCTTACCGAGTAAAATAGAAAAAACAAAAATTGACAAAAAAGACGAAGACAAAAAAATGTCACCAGTATGTTTTTTTCAAACTATTTTTTCTTTAGACGAGAAACGACGTGTGGATTTTTGCGAAGATTTTTAAGGTGCTTTTTGCGAATATTTTTGAGGTAATTTTTGTTTTTATCAAGGCAAGGTATACCGGGTTAACTCGCCCGTAGGGCGGAGGTATCCGAAGCCGAAGAAAAAACAAAAATTAACCAAAAAGACGAAGACAAAAAAAATTGTCACCGAGTGGGATCGAACCACTGACCTGGCGCTTATGAAACGCCCGCTCTAACCATCTGAGCTACGGTGACTTAATCTTACTCTAATATTATATCAAAATTTTAAGTATCTTTCAAAAAAATAATAACTACTAAGATTTTTTATTTCTTTAAATTCTTAGCAGAGTTCGGCAAAATAAAGCCTATCGGCCTATCACGGTTGGGAACTTGTTTGACAACTTGAATAGTACCGCCTGTTTCACAAATAAAATTATATCCGCGCATACAAGCTGCCCCATAAGGCCTTTTACAAACTTCGCGTTTATCATAACTGCATAAAAACGGTATACGGGGCGGATAAGTGGAAACCGTTATCGTTATAGAATTCCAAACTTCATATCTTTTAATACTCACATCTACTTTACGTAAAGATAAAAATTTACGTGTAGCAGGATTATTAAAACCTATATATTCCTGCACTTTCTTTTTAATATCAGCCATCAAAAAATTCTTATCCCAACCTTGCGTATATTTTATAGCCCTATGGCTTTCAAGCTGCCACCTGCGCCCGGCATAGGCAGAGGCTATTTCTGTCTTCTGCAAAACAATTAAAAGACCGTAAATTTTAATAATAAAAAGCGCTAAAATAAAAAAGATAGGGAAGAGCAAGACGACTTCCGTAGTGGCCTGCCCACGCCTTGAACGTAAAAAAGAAAAATGATTTTTTAACATTACGGAAATAACCTCACTTGATATTTAGGCGTTGGGTTAGGCCACACGCAATTATTACTTTCGCTTGTACATTGTATAGCAGCCCTGACATGTAATTTGTTGGCATATTTTTTGACATTAACTTTAAAATAATTATCAGGTGGTATAATGGGTTCCCTAACATCTACACCCGTATATAACTTTTTCATTTTACTTCTGGTTGATTTGTCTAAATAAGAGAACTGATATAAAGGCATAAATTTTTTATACTTCTCATTTGAAGATTCAAAAAGCATAGGTTCTGCATCAGTATACCCGCCGGATTCCAAAAACTTTGCTTTATAAAACCACTGCATATTTTCAAGACGAACAGAATCTAACCCCAAACTATAATCTTTAAAAGCCTTTACCCCTTCTTTGCCGCATTGGCTCAATTTACAGGAGGAGCTGTTATAATAAAGACTTTTTCTAAAAAACTCTCCCCCTTCAGTTAAACGCTCATAAACTTTTTTTTGCGATTCATAAATGTTTTCAAACATTTTATATACTGCGATATACAATGACAAAGCCGCCATAATCCCTTCTTCATTGTTACTTTCTGCTTCTTCCTCATCATTACCTACCAGGAAGAAATAATCGTAATTTTGCACTAATTCCTTCCTGTTAATAGCATATTTTAAAGATTCCGATACTTTAGGGTTCTCTGTATTCCAATTTTTTGGCCGGCCCATACCTTCTTCTATCGCGGAATCAACATCCCCTGGAGCCTCTACATATTTAAGTTCCCATCTGCCGGCATTTTCTTTAGGGTTGGAAGGTATATCGGCCAGAGCAGGAAAGGCACCTGCTAAACGAAATAAATCAT
>CAMUXX010000122.1 GCA_947164805.1 uncultured Elusimicrobia bacterium
GTATCAAAATAAAAAGGTTTATAAAAGGAAAATTTGTGTAAATTAAAATTTAAATTTTGCAAATTTGCCTTAATATTATCTTTTGAATCGGTAAAAGAAATTTGCCCGTTACGCAAAGATAAATTTTTTATTCTTATATCAAAAGGAACGCTTAATTTTTGGTCGGATGTTTGTTGTTTTTGCTCGGTTAAAAGCGGTTCAAAATTAAAAACACCGTCTTTGTCACGCGTAATTTGTAAAGAAGGCTCTTGCACAACAATTTTACTAATATAAAGATGCCCGATTAAAAGCCTAAAAGGGTTTAATTCTACTTGTACATTTTTGGAACGAAACAAATTATTACCCAAAACATCAACCGAAACATTATTCAGTTTAATACCAAAAAGACTGGCGGAAATTTTATCAACCTTAATATCCGCCCCTACAGTTTGGGAAAGATAAGCCAAAGTTTTTGTTTTTACGCTTTCACACGGTAAAATATATCTTAAAGAAATCTCTGCCAAAGCTAACAAACAACAAAAAACAATAAGGATATAAACAAAGATTTTAATAATTTTTTTAATATTTTTTTTCATAATTAATATTTTATACGGAATAACCTCTTAAAAGTAAATAATAAAAATTTTAAAGGATAACGGCAGGCATCAGGTGCCAAAGTAAAAAATACAATATAATCAGGCACCGGTACATTAAAGGTAGAAGGTACTATCTTAGCGAGCAATTTATCCCACAAGGCGGAATTTTTCCTTACCACATTTTTATTACCGCCAAGTTCCAACCATTTCGCAAAATATCTATACCACTGGTCCAAATAGTAATAGCACCAAAATTTGCGGTGCCCGGTAGAATGAATAAAAAAAGATTTATCTAAATTTTTATTCGGGGAGGATGCCGGCTTATTATACAACTGGGGTAATTCCGTAACACTTAATTTAAATTCTTGCAACATTAAATTAATTAAACCTTGATCCCCCAAACAACAAATATCCGCATATTTTGCAAGCATTTGGTACAACCGATTATATATCTCTTTATACGGAATAGGGTTTATTAATACGATAAACCCGGCATTATAAGACCTAGCAGACATATTATAACTCGGTATCGGCTTTGTAAAATTCCTTTGTACGGAACAATTTTTATTACCATCTAAAGTTATGGAAATTTGTGTCGAAAGTTTTGCCAAATTATCAAATAATTCTTTTTGCACTAAGATATCTGAATCCATGCAAATTACGCGCTTATATTTACTTAACAAATCGAACGCTTCAAAACGGGCAAATAAAGCCGGAGTAAAACGCAAAATATGCTCGGTTCTCGGGATATAATCAGGTACATCATAATCACAAATTTGTACGGGAAAGGTTTTTAAAAATATTTCTTTAGTATGTTTGGGCCACCTATAAGCATATATAAAAATATCTGATTCTTGGGCCAATTTCGGGGAATTTTCAAATAAACTTTTTATACTTACAAATAAAGCATAAGCAAAAACATCACTTGATGCAAACAATATAGCGGTATTTTTCATTTAATTATCCCAAAATTTCATCTAAAGCAGTATCCAATGTATAATTAGGTATAAAACCTACTTCTTCACACAAACGCATATTATCGCCAACGATACTTAAAGGTTGATCAGTAGGTAAATTACATAAATTTAATAAATTCTCTTTACCTAAACGGGATGCAATAGCACGGGCAAATTGTTCTAAGGAAATCTCTTTTCCGGAGCAGATATTAACACTCCCGGTAACTTCACAATTTAATAACTTTACAAAAGCAGATGCAATATCTTTAGTATATAAATAATCTTTTTTGAGTTGCGCGTGGTTAATTTGAACCTTTTCGCCCTCTTTAAGGCGGTTAATTATTGAAGCAGTAAGCCTTTTGGGATGTTCATTTTTCCCGTATACATAAAATATACGCCCATAGGCAAAACTTATATTATTTTTAAGGCAAAATTGCTCTGCCAAAATATGCAAGGCATGCTTACAGTAAGCATAAATGCAAGAAGGTGATAAAATATCACTTTCTTTAATGGGAGTATTTTTGGGGGCATATTCCAGGCAAGTACCTGCAAATACAGCACGTTTACCGCCATTAGCAGCGAAATTATCAAGCAAAGATAAACCTGCCCTTACAAAATCAAAATTCAGATTGGAAGTTTGATAATCACCGCTTGTGCACCAAGCCATATTAAGCAAGTATTCCGGGTGTATTTGGGCAAAAAAATCTGCTAATTTAGCGTCATCAAACAAATTACCTTTAAGCCAGGTAAAATTCGGTATTTGGGGGGTGACATCATCAATAGTCAGTGCATAGACTTCAAAACCGTTTTCAATTAACGGTTTGTATAGTTCCTTGCCGATAAGGCCGGTAGCACCTGTAAGAAATAATTTTTTAGAGTAAGGCATAATTCTTATCACGCTCATTCATAATGGGGTTTTGTATTGGCCAATTTATATTTAATTTTGGATCATTATAGCGCAAGCCCGAATAAAATTCAGGGTAAAAAAATTCCCCAAGTTGATAATAAACCAAAGTATCATCTTCCAATGTTTGGAAACCATGCGCGCATAGAGGGGGGATATAAAGCATTTTCCCGCTTTTTGCGGATAATTCTATGCTAATATGCTGCAGATAAGTGGGGGAACCGGGCCGAACATCTACCACGACATCATAAACAGAGCCTTGTAGACAAGACACTATTTTAATTTCAGGATACGGATTTTTTTGATAATGCAATCCCCTTAAAGTCCCTTTTCTTATATTACCTGATAAATTACATTGGCAAATATTAAAATCAAGGCCCTTTTCTTTCAGCTCTTTTTTGCAAAACTGCCTGGCAAAAAACCCCCTTTCATCTAAAAAAGGCTTTTGTTCAATTAAATAAACGCCCTTTATTTTTTGTTCCGTAAAATTCATAATTTATACTTTACATACATTAAATTATTCCCTAAATTTTAGCATATTTTGGGTATATAAAAAATACCCCGGTGCAATAAAGACAGCCGGGGTATTAAAAAAATACAACTAATTGTTTTCTGCAATTGCACTGACCGGACAAGCACCGGCACAAGAACCACAAGAAACGCATTTTGCTGCATCAATTACTCTTTTGCCGTCTTTTTCTGCAATAGCGCTCATGGGGCAAGATGCTTCACAAGCACCGCAGTTTACGCAAACATCCGGATTAATTTTATAAGCCATAATACCCTCCTTTTAAATTTAATAAATCTATTTAACGAAATAAACCATACTTGTTTTTTCCGGGTCAGCATTATCTTTAGCACGACCTTCAATATAATACCCGTCTTCGCTGATGCCTATTCTAAAATCTTTCGGACGGAAATATTGCTGCATATCGCGCTGGAACTGCACCGCATCACCGCTGATTAAAGCAAGCCTTCGTAAATCGGTAGTATAAACACCATAACGTCTTTTATGTAACTCTTCTAAATAAGCGACCTTTACAAGTTGCTTTTCGGCAGAGGCCTTCATTGCCTTATAAGGGTTAAAAATTAAATTATTATAGATAAAATAGACAACACCGAAAATTAAAGCTGCTCCGAACAGCGTAATCAAGGTCATTTCAGCCTCGGTTTTTTGACGGGTGGAAATTACTTCACTGCCTGCCAGTAAATCTTCCAAAGCCAAACCAATAAATATAACACAAAAATTAAATTAGGTAGAGGATTTACTAAAAAGG
>CAMUXX010000123.1 GCA_947164805.1 uncultured Elusimicrobia bacterium
CAGAGTGATCTTCCCTATTGCATTTTGGGGCGGGCTTTTGTATCATAGTAATATAGCCGTATTGTCTAATGTTAAATGTAAACAGGAGTTTTAATTATGCCCGAAAATAAAGAAAGCAATTTTATGGAAATTATTAAAGCATTATTTTCCCCTACAAAAGAGGAAAATAAAAATAACGAAAGCGGTGCAGTATTTTTAAAACTATTTGAAAATTTGCCCGCTGCAGTTTATGCGCGCGATAATAAAAATAATTTAATAATTGCTTCCGGGCAGGCCAAAGAAATACTTGGTTTAACAAACTCCGACAGCCCGAGTGTAATGTCAAAAGAATATATTAAAAAAGATGAGGAACTTGATAAAACCGTCTTAAACAATCAAAAATCTTTTGAAGAAAATATTACCTATATCAATTCACAAAACCATACACGTATCGCAACAATTAAAAAAATGCCGCTTACCCTAAAAGGCAAAAAACCTAATATCGTTCTTACCATGCTTGCAGATAATACGGACCGCCTTTCAAAGGAAACGGAAATTATAAACTCTAAAGACCTTCTTAAAAGCATTTTAGATAATGCCCCTATGGCAATTTATACGCGCGGGGCTTCCGGCGGTTTAACTTTCTGGAACAAAAAGACAATGGAACTTTTTGAAGATGATGAAGAGACCGTCGCCCGCCCCGGCGCACACCCGATGCAAGATAAAAATGAAGCTGCAAGTTACCAAACCCGCGAAGAAGAAATTTTGCAGGAAGGAAAAGTAGTTATATACCCGCAAGAACCATATACAACAAGGAACGGCCATAAGTTAATGTTGCATATAACTAAAATTCCTATGCCTGCCTCAGGGGATACTCCAGAGTGTGTTTTAACCATTGTTCAAGATATTACAGAACGGTATTTGCAAGAACAGGAAAATGCAAAAAACCAAAATTTAATTCAAACCATTTTAAATAATGCCCCGCTTGCCATTTATGCCCGCGATAGCGAAGGCAATATGATTTTCCGCAATAAAAGTTCCGGTTATGTGCATGGTTATCAGCTTGGCGAACAACCTAATGAAACGCCTGAACAAGTTGAATTTTATAAACACCGTGAGCAAACTATTTTTAAAGGAGGTAAGCCCGTAGTTTTAGGCGAGGAAGAATATACCGGCAACGACGGGAAAAAACGTATACTTAGGGCTATAAAAGCACCTATTTATGATTCTAAAAATAAACCTTTAATGGTCGTTACTATTACAGAAGATGTAACCGAAAAGCATAAACAGGAACTTGAAATTTTGCATGCAAGAAATTTCTTAAATGAAATAATTGATAATTTGCCTGTTGCTTTGTATGCTAAAGATTACGAAGGTAAATATATTTTGTGGAATAAAAAGTGTACTGAAATTTTCGGTAAAACAGCAAAAGAAGTTTTGGGTAAAACACATTATAATGATTCTTTAAACCCGGAACAAAGAGAATTTATTTCCATGCAGGACAGTAAAGTTTTTGATATGCGTAAGGAACTTGATATTCCGCAAGAACTTATTTCAACGCAAAGCGGCGATATAAAAATTATGCATACAGTAAAAATGCCTTTGTTTTATGAAGACGGCAGCCCGCATTGCCTGCTTGCAATTTCGGAAGATATCACCCTAAAAACCAAAATGGAAAAGCAAGTTTATGAGGCAAAAACGCAATACTCACTTCTTGTTGAAAACTGCAGGGAAGGTATTTTAATTATTGAACAAGGTAAAATTTCTTTTGCCAATAAAACTTTGCTTTCTTCTCTAAACTATACGCTGGAAGATATGGAAAAAAAGCAATTCCTTGATTTCGTTGATAAGGGAAACAAAACCATAGCAGAGGAGTTTTATGATAAGATAAGTTCTCAAACATCTTCCCAGGAATTTGTGACCTTAAAACTCCATGCTAAAAATGAGGATGTTGTTGAATTTGAAACCTCCGGTGTCCGTGCAAAATATTTGGGTAAACGTATTGTCATTTTGTTCATGAGGAATATTACCCGTGAACTTCGCCAGGAAAGTGAAGGCATAATTACTAAAGAAGCAAAATTTAAATTGGCTTTTGATTCCGTTAAAACACCGCAGGTAATTTTGCAGCAAAACGGTTATATTTATGACATGAACCAAGCCGCACGCAGGCTGCTTGGTTTTACACCGGAAGACAGGCCCCTTTACGGTAGCCTTTATGTGTTGCCCGGTTTTCCGTTACATGCACGCCGTGCTTTAATGAATACAGAACCATGTGATTTTGAAGGCGTAATTGATTTTGACAGGCTTAAAAAGACAGTGCATGAACTAGTTAAAAAAGGCAGTTTGAAATTAGCTGTTAAGATGACGCCGTTTAATATCCGTGAGGGTTTAAATAATAAATCTACTGCAGATTTTTTGCTTGAACTTACACCTCTAGAAGAAAAGAATATAACAGCTGATGAAGTTTCATCTACCCTTTCTTGGCATGACGTTTTGGCTTATAAAGACGGTGTTTTGCTTTGTTCGCAAAAAGGCGATATACTTAAATGCAATAAGGAAGCGGAAAAGTTACTCGGCAAAAGTATAAATATTTTGAAGAAGGCTAATATTGTAGATATTTTTGTTAAACAAGATGCCGCTTATCTTAAAAAAGATATTGAAGAACTTTACGAGCAAGGAACGCTTTCCTCCAGGGAATATACCCTATCCAAAAGTTGCGGCGGGCTTACTTTGGAATGCGAAGCGGTTTTAGCTAAAGCAGATAATTTTTTGTTGATATTCAGAAATAATACAGACAAAAGGCAACTATTAGAAGTATTGGATGAAAGAACAGCCCATAACGAAGCATTAAAACGCTGTTTGGGCGGTGTTATGCTTGAATGTTTATTGGATAAAAATAAGAAAGATTTTTCCTTCTCTAAATTTACAACAGTGTCCCCTGAAGCCTGTGCTTTAAGCGGTTATACACGCCAGGAATTATCAAAACTCAGTTTGCCGGATTTAATGTGCAGCGCCAATAAAGATATAGAAGAAGAAAAAGAAAAAATAAGTTCACTGTTAAATAATTATGCCGAACATCTTTTTAAAGGCGAAGCAGTTAATTTTGATGCACTTATTGTTTTTAAGAAACGTAAAACGATTTGTTCTTTAATCATGACTTTATATAAAACTGCCGGTGAAAATAGAGTCGTTATAATTATGAAAGAAATTGCAAAGGAGATTGAAATTGCCCAAAATTTAGACGAAGCCAGCAAGGAACTTGAAGGTATTAAAGAAAGCCTTGAAGGAGTTTATTTGAAACTTGATAATACGGGTAAAGTAATTTCTTGCGGAATAGGCAAAAGCAAGAAATTGGCCGGTTTAGGTTCTAAAGATGTTTTGAATAAAAAATTAAATGATTTCCTTTCCAAAAAAGAAGCAAAAAATGTATTATCAAATTTAAAAGAAGTATTAAAGAAAGATGATCTTAAAAAAGGAAATATAACTATTGATAAAGACGGGAATTCCTATCTTTATGAATATTCTTTATCTGCAATTCCGGGTGAAGATAAGGCGCAAATGTTTATAAATAAATTAGATAACCGTAAAGGTTTTGAAGAAAAAGTTAAACATTTGTATACCATTTTGAACCG
>CAMUXX010000124.1 GCA_947164805.1 uncultured Elusimicrobia bacterium
AATACTGTTAACAATTATTGTGATTATGAAAACCACCCCGAACGCTTTGAGAATGTAATGCCTTATGTTACTAATTTTACTTTACAAAGACCTGATAATAATCATCCGTATGAATTACATCTGAATTATACTGTTAACAGGTCCTTTGGGGAAAATGCTGATATACCTCCTGTCAATTTTAAATTTCATCATATTTTAACTACAAAGAGGGGGGTATAGTATGTCCAAAAAAGGTTCAGCTTTAATGCAAGTTTTAGTTATTGGGCTTATTGTTGCTACTTTCGCTATTATGATACTCAGGTATGCAGTAACAAGGAGTGCCAACCTTTCCAGAACAGCACGTATTTTGGAATCTGATATAGTTGCAGACAGTTGTATGGATCAATATATGGCTTTCCAGGCTGCGGCCGATTTATCCGGCATACCTCCGTATTCTTTGGATATGGGTTGTGCTGTGTATAAAGAAGATGATACACTTGATACCATTACCATGTATGGTACTTCCGCAACAGATATAGACAACTCTTATATGGTAGTTACTACTTTTACTGTTCAGGTAAATACGGAACAAGGCTCATAATAACAATGTCTAAAAAGATAATATTACTGTTTATTTTCTCATTTATGATGGGAACTTTTTGCTTGGCACAAAATAAAACAGGTGATATTAAGTGGATAGATAGTAATTTGGGCGGTTTTCAAATCAAAATTGAACCACACACGCGGGGGATGATGACCTCAAACCTTGCTATGCAGTTTAACGGCGTATTTCAAATGCTGCGCCAAAATGTTGATTGGATGATTCCAAGCAAAGTGAGTGTTGAAGTATACCAAGATAAAAAAAGTTTCTTAATGCATAACCGTGATATTGCGGAAGATTGGTCCGGCGCACTTTTTGACCCGGAAAGAAATATCATTGTAATGTATGATGAGCCCAAACGCCCAAAACAAATGATGAAAAAGTTTGCCCATGAACTTACCCATTTATTTGTTGAAAATACTTTTAATCCGCCTAATTCCAAAGCTCCAAGGAAAGAACCCCCGGTATGGTTAAATGAAGGTGTTGCCGTTAATATGGAAGACCTTGCCCAAACACCTAAAGGCGGTGTCTGGAATAGGGACTTAATTGTAATAAATATTTTTTCAGGTGGAGAGCATGAAGTTTTAAAAGCACGTAAACAAACAGGCGGCTTAACACATAAAGAAAAGGAAGGCCTACGCAAATTCGCGGTTTCGGATAAAATTGTATTTTTCCAAAATTTCGCTGATTTTGTAGAGCCTGATTCTTATGATAAAGCCCTCGCCGCAGGTAAAGTTGATGATTGGTATTTGCAGGCTTATGCCATGGTGCGTTTTTTGTTTAGGCCGGATAATTCCACAACCCCAAGCAAACGTATGCAGTTTAAACAATTAATGGAAACACTTGCAAAATATAGCCCTAAAAAGGATAAATCAGGCAGGCCGGTTTTATCTGCAGACGGCAAAAAAATTATGGTGCGCCCAAGCATAGAAGAAGCCTTAAAAATAGCCTATAAATATCAAAATATTTTGGCTTTTGAAGAAGATTTTTGGCATTGGCTTACTGTTTATCAAACGATCGGCCGTAAGAAAATTAAAAATGATTTGAAAGGTAAATAAAATGGATAAAGTTCAACTTGAAAATTTATTAAATGAAAACAAACCTACAGAGGTTTTGGAAATTTTAATTTCCTATAAAGGTAAAGATAGTTATCTTTATTTCGTGAAAATTGAGGCTTACCGCCTTCTCGGTAAATTTGAGGAAGCAATAACAGAAGCAAAAAAAGCACAAAAATTTGCCAAAATTGCGGAAGAAAAAATTGAAATATTACTTGCTCTATCTAAATGTTACCGAACGCTAGGTAAAGCAAAAGAAGCACAAAAATTTGCCGCAAGCGCAGGGGAAATTGCCCGTAAAGAGCAGTTGCTTGATTCCGCCATTTTAGCATTGCAGGAACTTGCGTTGGCCCTTCGCGCCGAAGGTAAATTAAAAGAAGCAAAAATTTTACTTAAAGAAGTGCAGGAATATTATCAAAGCGAAAAAGATTATGAGGGCCTTTCCTTTATTGCTTGGGCTTTAGGCGGTATTTGCCGCCTTGAGGGGGAATTTAAAGAAGGCATAAATTTATTTAAACAAAGTTATAAATATGCCGCGCGTATTAAAGACAAAATTTCCATGGCTTATGCTTTATGCGGCCTTGCCGGTATTTTACGTGTTAGTGGGGATGCAAAAAATTGCGTCTTAAATTATGAAAAAGCAGAAAAGTTATTTGCTAAAACCCAAGATATTTTTGGTAAGGCATATACAAATTGCGGTATGGCAAACGGTTTAAGGCAAGCAGGTTCTTTAGATAAAGCCACAAAACATTATAAACGCGCCGCATTGCTTTATACGGCAATTAATGATACTGTTGACCTTGGTTTTGTTAAATGGGGGCAGGCGGATGTTTTAAAGCGTCAAAATAAATTGCCACAGGCTTTAGAGGTTTTGCAAGAGGCACAAAAATTATTTGCAAATTCTGATGAAATACGCGGGCAATTACTTACGGAAATTTCGCTTGCGCAAGTTATTTATGCTTTGGGTGATAAAGCAAAAGCCGATAAGATTTATTTTTCTGCTGTTAACCGCGCCCAAAAAGAAGGCCTGCACACTTACCTTGAAATCTATACTTAATTTTTCTATAATTTAAAAAAGATTTCAGTCTTAAAGGAGCGTTTATGAAAAAAGTTATTGCCAATGAATCAGATATGTTAAGATCTTTGGACCGTATGGCCCATCAGATTTTGGAAAATTACAGTGATACTTCTAATTTATGTTTAATCGGTGTAAAAACACGCGGTGTTTATTTGGCAAACCGCTTGCAGGAACGCATTAAAAAATTTGCCGGTATTAATTTACCCGTCGGTATTTTAGATATAACCTGGTATCGCGATGACCTTACAAAAGTTGCCGAGGATCCCCAAATTAAACCGTCATCTGTTGGTTTTGATATCAAAGATAAAAATTTAATTGTTGTTGATGATGTCTTATATACCGGCAGAACAGTCCGCTCTGCTTTAGATGCTATTACAGATCTTGGCCGCCCGCGCAAAGTGGAACTTTTGGTTATGGTTGATAGGGGGCATAGGGAAATTCCCGTCAAAGCCGATTATATCGGCCGGGAAGTTATTACCGCAGATGATGACATTATACATGTCCACTTAAAAGAAAAAGACGGTGATGATTGTATAATTCACAATATCGGCGGGCAGTCAGAACGCAAAAATAAATAAGACAAATTATAGTTTTTATACCCCTTATGTTTATTAACATAAGGGGTATTTTATATTTTAATTTTTCTTTTTACTTTGCATAATAAACAAAAAAAGTTGCTGATATGCCTTTAATTTCACGACGACGCCTCTTGACTTCATTTTTTTTTTTTTTTTCTATAATTTTAATATTGGGTAAATAAAACCTTGCTATAAGCAAAATAAGGAGAAATATATATGAATAAAAAAGGTTTCACGCTAATTGAATTATTAGTTGTGGTGCTTATTATCGGGGTGCTTAGT
>CAMUXX010000125.1 GCA_947164805.1 uncultured Elusimicrobia bacterium
ATGAAAACTTTTGCCGCAAAAGGCCCTAAAGAAATACAAAGTGATTTGCCTTTTGACCAGGTAATGCCGCCTTTTAAAGATAATATTTTGCCTTTGGAAGAAAACAATATTTCTGCGGAAGAAGATACTTCTGCCGAAGGAAACAATAATATCCAATCAAATGATGTGCAAAATGAGGGGTTATTAAACAAAGAAAACAGTCATGAACAAAATGATGAGGGAGGAACAAAATAATGAATATAGTTTTAGCAGCAAGTGAGGCTTTTCCTTTTTGTAAAACCGGCGGTTTGGCTGATGTCGTTGGGGCAATTACACAAGAATTTTCCCGTGCGCGCGGTGCAAAAGTTCTGTTGATGCTGCCTTATTACAGGCGTGTAAAAAATACGGCTTCTTTAAAGGCTGTACCGGGTACTTTTTTGGTGCCTGTCGGCAGCCACATTGAGCCGGCCCGTTTGTTTTATCTTAAATGGGGCAATACATTGGTGTTTTTTATACATTCAAGCAAATATTTTGACCGCCCGGGTTTTTATAATGAAAACGGCAAAGATTATTTAGATAATGATGAGCGTTTTATTTTCTTCTCACGTGCTGTTTTGGAGGCATGCAAATTTATTGGCTTCAAACCGGATATCGTACATGCCCATGATTGGCAAACAGGCCTTATTCCGGCCTATCTTGAAACATTATATAAAACTGATGCTTATTTTGCTAGGACAAGAAGTATTTTTACCATACATAATATCGCTTATCAGGGGTATTATCCGAAATCTACTTTTGACAGGGCCGGTTTTTGGGGGCCTGATTTTACGCCGGATAAATTTGAGTATTGGGGCGGTATAAGTTTCTTAAAAGCAGGTGTTGTTTTTGCAACGCGTGCAACAACAGTCAGTCCCACTTATGCAAAGGAACTTTTAAATGGGCAAAATAGTTTTGGTTTTGAAGGCGTTTTGCGTTCAAAAGGGCCTGCTTTCAGCGGTATTTTAAACGGCCTTGATATAGATGTTTGGGATCCGCAAAGTGATAATTTGATACCTATGGGTTATGACGAAGAATCTATGCAAGGCAAAATGCTTTGCAAAACATCTTTACAAAAAGAACTTGGCCTTGAAGTTAATGAAAATATACCGTTGTTTGTGATGGTTTCCCGTCTAACTTACCAAAAGGGTATTGATTTAGTTTCTTCCGTTGTTCCTGCTTTGGCAGGGAAAGTTCAATTTGCCTTTTTGGGTAAAGGGGAACATAGTGTAGAACAAAGTTTAAAAGATTTGGCATCTTCAAATCCCCGTTACATTGCCTTCTGCGGTGCGGTTGATGAAAACCTTGCCCATAAAGTTTATGCCGCAGGGGATTTTTATTTAATGCCGTCACGTTTTGAGCCATGCGGACTCAGCCAAATGATAGCGATGCGTTACGGTACTTTACCGATAGTCACAAAAACCGGCGGTCTTGCCGATACCGTTAAAGGCTTTACGGATAATGCTTCAATAAATAAAGCCACCGGGTTTTTTATAGATAATTTTGATCCAAATGCTTTAATATATGCAATTAATCGCGCGCTTCAAATATATTCAAATAAAACAGCATTTGCCAAAATGCGTGAAAATGCTATGATGGAAGACTTTTCCTGGGATAATTCTTCTATGAAGTATTTAAAGTTATATGAAGAAGCTTTAAGCCTTGGTGCAAGGTGGTAAAATGGAACAAACAAAAAATAATCAGAAAAATCAGACAAAGCAAGGTACAAAAGCAATAAAAATATTCTTTTTGGTTTTTGCTTTCGGGTTATTACTTCAGATTATTTTGTTTTGCCGTGAGCGTGCAAATTATGCACTTGATTTGATACGGGATGATTTTAAAATAGCGGTTGTCCTTAAAAATGCTAATGGGGAACAGGCAAAAAACTTTTCTTCAAAATTATATTTTCTGCCGGAGGTCAGCGAAGTCAAAATGTTAAATGAAGACGATATTAAAAGTTATTTAAAACAAGGTAACTCCGGTTTGAATTTACAGGCATTTTTGCCAAAAGGTGCCTTACCGCATTTTTATGAAGTTAAATTATCCAGAACAGCATTTTTAAACCCAAGTGCTTGGGCACAACAATATATTGCACCGCTTAGTGAGGATGCCCAAGCCTACTTCCAGGAACAGGAAAGTGCCGTAGCAATTGATTTGCTCGGTTTAATTACAACCATAGATATTGTTTTAATAGGTGTTGCTTTTGCTTTGTTTGCATTAGGGTTTTTTATAGAAGTAAAATATATGCCGGTTTCTTTAACGGAACGTTTTTACGGCGCAGGTTCTTCAGTTTTTGCTTATGGTTTTTCTTTTGGTTTCATATATGTTCTGATAGCATTTTTAAAGATGTTACCTCTAACACCTTATGATCCGTTTACTTTACCGCAAATAGGGTGCTTTTTGTTCTGTCTTTTATTTGGCAGGAGTTTAGCTAAATGGGGAAAGTTCTAGTAATTATTTTTTGCTTTTTCTTTTGTTTAGGAAGCACAGTTTTTGCTGCTTCTAAAAATGACTTGCAGGGAATAAAAGAAAAGGCTTCTTTAAAAGAGAAACAACTTAAAGAATATCAGGAAAAACAAAAAAAATTAGAACAAGAATTAAAAAAGTTAACCCAAAAAGAAAAACAAACCGGCCAAGAAACAGAAAAAATAAAAAATAATTTAGTGGAAATAAAAAGTAAAACTTCTTCTTTGCAAAGCCACCGGGAAATGATGAAAACTACTTTGCCTATGTGGCAAACTTTGATGCAGGAAACTCTAACCGCTACTATAGTAGAAAATATTTTGCAATCTAATTTTAATACAGGGAAAACTGTATCAAGAAATCTGCTTTTAAATTCTTTGCTTAATGTAAAAGCCGGATATTATAAAAATTTACAAAAATCTTTAGAACAAAATGAAAAAGATTTAAGGCTAACGGAACAGGAGAAAGAAAATTTACTTTCCCAACAGTCAGCCCTTGAAGCGGAAAAAGAGAAGCTTGAAGCCACTCATAAAGATAAAGAAAAAGATTTAACAACAGCTAAAGAAAAATTAAAACAAGCCAAAAAAGAACTTGAAGAACTTAAAAACAGTGCAGAACAAATGGAGAAACTTTTAAAACAAGCAGAGAAGAAACGTGCCGCTTCAGAAAAGAAACAGGGATTAGAATCAAAACCTGCCTCTGTTAAAGAACTTTCAAATGTAGCAAAAAAATCTTTACCGTGGCCTCTTAACGGGCAAGTTATAAGCCGTTTCGGCAAAGAATATAACCAGCAGCTTAAAACCTGGATATTTAGGGACGGTATAAAAATTGCCGCTTTTGCCGGAAAGCATAATGTGCTGCTTGAGTACGATGCCGGAAACAAGACCGCAAAAGTAACGGTTGACGGAGAGGTTCGCAGCGAAGACGTTACCATACCGTCCAAAGCGTTCGGCGGAAGCCTGGGAGTATACTTTGAAGGCTGCGACTCATGCTTCTTTACAAAAGCATTATATACTGAACTGGGAGATGCTGAACCGGTGGATCATAAATCCAATATCGAAACAAATATGGAATT
>CAMUXX010000126.1 GCA_947164805.1 uncultured Elusimicrobia bacterium
AGCCGTCACTTAATATTTGTGCAAAAGTATTCCCGTTACTCGTTATAAGTAACGCCATTATAAGTACTATTGAAATTAGTTTTTTACACAATGCAACCATATATAATAATATTAAATGTTTAAGACGTTGCCAACAAGAGCAATTAGACCTATCAAAAAGGGGCTAAAGGTCCTATTTTATTTGGCTTAAAGGCCTATTAAAATTGTAAAGTTTAAAATAGTAGTGGAAAAATGTGTTATCGCGCTGCGTAGCAAATTTAAGATGATTTTTTTATTTTATCCTTGACGACGAATACTCAGAAGTATAGGAGCGAAGCGATTTTCGGTATTCTAGGAAAGGAAAAATAAAAAAGGGCTTAAATTTGCAAGCACGTTCTGCGCGTTTGTGAACGGTATGCGTAATGTGGACACGTAAAATCAAATAAGGTAAAATGTATTTATGCTAACAGTAGATAAGGTTTTAAAGTTAGGTAAAATAACTTCCACGCAAACAATCGCAAAAGATATTGCCGCAATATTTCCTAAAGAGAATATTTTAATTACCGCAGCAACGCAAACGCAGGGCAAAGGGCAGTATGAGAGGACATGGTCCTCAAACCCCGGCGGGCTTTATTTTACCTTACTTTTAAGACCTAAAAAAATGTCAAATTTAAGAGATTTATCTTACCAAACAGGCAAGGCCCTGGCTAGGACTTTGGAAATAGAATACGGCCTAAAAACACAAATTAAATTGCCAAACGATGTTCTTGCTTTATATGGTAAAACCTACAAGAAAATCGCCGGCATTTTGATTGAAAGCCAAAGCACAAATAAAAATTTAAATTTGCTTTTGGTGGGTGTTGGCATAAATGTAAATAATAAACTGCCCGAAGATTTAGAGGCTACTTCAATTAAGCAAATAAAAAAGAGCGCCCAAAATATTGACGCTCTTTTAGAAAACTTCCTTAAAAACTTTGCCGAAGAATATTTACTTTGGCAAAATTCTATTTAGTTTCTTAGAATTTATATCTTAAACTCAAACCCATTAAATGGCTGGTTGCACTCTTGTAATGGACAGGAATTGTATGGCTAGCATCAACACCGTTTAAAGAAGTTGCATATAAGAAAGAATAACTTATATCTAAAATAGTGTTTTCGCTAAGTTTGAACCCTGCACCTGTACCGATAATATAGCGGTCATCAACAGGCAACATAACATCCATAAATTCTTCGTTGATCGGAGATTTATCATATATGAAACTGCCGCGGAGTTTAATAGCATCGGTTAAAGTATATTCAGCACCGACACCGATTCTGTAAGCATCTTGATAGTGTTTTGAATTGCCAGCATGGGTACCCATTAAGCCAGGTGCACCTGTGCCAGGTGCATAATCAAAATAAATATCAATGGCTCTGAAACAACTCCAGAAGACGTTGGTCCAGTTAAATTCAAGTAATAATTTATCGGTCGGTTTCCAAGAAGCACCCAAAGCAAGCTGGGCAGGGAAAGTAATATCACCCCAAAAATCGCCACCGTTTACAAACCTCGTAGGAATATTTTTGCTATACTTTGCAGGGCCTTTCACGCTGTGATCATTTCTAAAACGGAAACTTGCACCGAAGTTAACTTTTTCATTTGCATTATAAAATAAAGCTAAAATACCTGAAAGAGCAGTGCTGTCACCATCCAATTTCATATCTGTGTCGGCACCACCGTAACCGAAATGTATTTTTTCTGTAAAGTTTAAGTATTGGACTTCAGCACCTAAAGAAAGTGCTAATCTGTCTGTTGCTTTAAAAGCGACCGTCGGTTGAACTGAAAATGTTGTAACACCAACGTGATACAAACTGTTAGCGGTTGCTCCCATCCAATCTTTTTCATAATCATTACTTAAACCGAAGCGTGCCATAGCACCTAAACCCCACCACCATCTTTCATTGATTTGTTGGGTATAATAAATGTTAGGTAAAGGCCACCATTGGCGTTTTGAATCGGCACTAATACCACCAAAAGTTACACCGCCGCTTGCGGTAACAACCGTTATGCCGGTTTGTATTTGTTTGCCCGGAAGTTCGGTAATAAGTGCAGGGTTTAATGCAAGTGATGCAGGTTCTGCTTCACCGGCTAATACTGCGCCGCCCATAGCATTACCGCGTGCACTAAATTCATAAAGCCCGAAACCTGAGGCTAATGCCAAGTTTGCTAAAAACAAAAATGGCAGGGTTAATACTAACTTTTTCATTTTTATTCTCCTTAAATATTTGCAATTTTAAGTACAAATATATTATACCATATTTTTAGCACACTTTGTGCCACGACGAAAAACCGCCCTGCAATTTGCTTACAGGGCGGTTTAAAAATAATTTTTTATTGCTTAATCAATAAAGAAATCTTTGCCTTCGGCTAAAAATTCCAAACACTTACCTGTACCTAAAGCAACACATCTTAAAGGATCTGCCGCACGGCGAACAGGGATATCCGTTTCCTTATGAATAAGGTCCGTAATACCTCTTAAAAGAGATCCACCGCCTGCTACGACTAAACCGCGGTCAACAAGGTCTGCCGCAAGTTCGGGTGGGGTTTCTTCCAAAGTTCTTTTAACCAAATCTACGATAGCGCGGACAGGTTCAAGAACTGCCTGGCGGATTTCATCAGAAGTAACTGTCATGGTACGCGGTAAGCCTTGTGTTTGGTCGCGCCCTTTAACTTCCATGCTCATTTCTTCTTCTAAAGAATAAACGGAACCGATTTGTATTTTTACTTCTTCGGCGGTAGTTTCGCCAATAATTAAATTGTATTTCTTTCTAAAGTATTGGACAATGCAATCTGTAATTTCATCACCGGCAATATCAATCGAATTTGCAACAACCATTCCGCCGAGTGAAATAACTGCAACTTCAGTAGTACCGCCGCCGATATCAACAATCATATTAGCATGCGGTTCATTAATGTCCAAACCAGCACCCATGGCTGAGGCCATAGGCTCTTCAATTAAAATAACTTCCCTTGCACCGGCTTGCTTTGCTGCGTCTTCAACGGCGCGGCGTTGCACTTCGGTGGTAGATGATGGTATACCTATAACGATACGAGGGCGAAGTAAAGACTTCCTGTTATGCACACTTCTAATAAAATAGCGTATCATTTTTTGTGTTACGCCAAAAGATGCAATAACCCCGTTCTTCATAGGCCTTTCCGCGACTATATTGGCGGGTGTTCTGCCAAGCATTTGTTTTGCTTGGGTACCGACGGCTTTAACCTCGCCGGTTTCTTTATCTAAAGCGACTACGGACGGTTCGCTTAACACAATGCCTTTATCTTTAACATAAATAAGACAGTTGGCTGTGCCAAGGTCCATACCCATATCATTAGAAAACAACCCGCCTAAATAGTCTAGAATCATAAACTAAGCCACCAATTTAATAATTGCCACTTCGGCATTATCGCCTTTGCGGATGCCGGCCCTGTAAATGCGGGTGTAACCGCCGTTACGGGTAGCATAGCGTTCAGACAAAACTTCAACAAGTTTTTTGTATACAG
>CAMUXX010000127.1 GCA_947164805.1 uncultured Elusimicrobia bacterium
TGCAACTCTTTATTCGCCGGACGGTATGTATGATGTAAACTATATCGGTAATTATGCGCTTGTAAATATTATTGATGAATTAAAACGTATAAAAGGTGTCGGGGATGCACAAGTTATGACTACTAATGATTATGCCATAAGAATTTGGCTTAAACCTAGTTTGTTTAACAGGTTTAATTTAGGTGTAAACGAAGTTATTTCCGCAGTACAAACACAAAACATGCAACGCAGTGGCGGCACAATTGGTGCTATGCCCATGAGCAATAAAATTTTAAAAACTTTCCCTTTAATTACCCCCCCGCGTCTTGTTACGCCGGAGCAATTTGGAAATATCATTTTGCGTGCTTCTCCTGACGGTAGCACCTTACGCATTAAAGATATTGCCGATGTTAATTTAGGTGCACAAAATTACACTTCGCAAGGTTATTATGATAAAAAACCGGCTGTACCTATCGGCATTTATTTAAGTGCCGGTGCCAATGCTGTTGAGACGGCAAACCTGGCCAAAAAGGCACTTAACCAAATGGCGCAAAATTTCCCGGAAGGCATTAGTTATGATATTGCTTATGATACAACGGTTTTCGTTAAAGAATCAATTAAAGGCGTAATTGAAACTTTAATTGAAGCATTTATTTTGGTGTTTTTTGTGGTGTTTTTATTCTTAAAGGACTGGCGTGCCACCGTCATACCTTGCGTTGTTGTGCCTATTGCTATTATCGGTGCATTTTTAGGGATGCTAATGCTAGGATTCTCAATAAACAGTTTGACCTTGTTTGGTTTAGTTTTGGCTATCGGTATGGTGGTGGATGATGCGATCGTCGTAATTGAAAATGCCGACAGAATTTTAACTACACAAAACATCCCTGTTAAAGATGCCGTAACGCAGGCCATGAATGAAGTAAGCGGTCCGATTGTAGCAATAGTTTTGGTTTTGTGTTCTGTATTTATACCGGTTGGTTTTATGGGCGGTTTTAGCGGTGTAATGTACCAGCAATTTGCTATTACTATTGCAATTTCAGTCGTAATTTCCGGGTTAATGGCACTTACTTTAACACCTGCAATGTGCGCGCTTATGCTCAAAAAAGAGAGGAAAGTTACAAAAGGGTTTTTCTTTAAATTTGATAATTTATTTGAAAAGTTTACCGATAAATATGTTAGTGTAAGTGAATTTTTTATACGTAAAGTAAAACTGGGTGTAATTTTATTTGCGGTATTTTGTTTGCTTGCTTTTATATTGTTTAAGATAGTACCGTCAAACCTTTTACCCGATGAAGACCAAGGGCTTTTGATGGTATACTCAGGGCTTGACCCTGCTACTTCTTTAAGTCAAACGGATGAAGTAGCCAAACAAGTGGAAGATGTCTTGCTTTCTTTCCCCGAAGTTAAAAAAGAGTTTACCTTCAGCGGTTTTAATATTTTAAATGCTACCAGCCAAACAAATGCAATAGCAAGTTTCGTTACATTAAAACCTTGGGATGAAAGAAAGAAAAAGAATCAAAGCGCAAGTGCTTTAGTTGGACAAATTGCGGCAGCGGCACAGCAAAAAGTGCCAAAAGCATTAATTATGCCTTTTATGCCTCCTGCGATTATGGGATTAAGTACAACAGGAGGTATTGAAGGTTATATTCAAAATAGAGGTAATGGTACACCTGAAGAACTTGCAGATGTTACAAATAAATTTATTGAAGAAGCCAAAAAAATTAAGGGTTTAAATAATTCTCAAACCACATATTCAGCAAGTTATCCGCAATATACTTTGACGGTGGATAATGTTAAAGCACTCTCCATGGGGTTAAGTTTGGATGATTTATATAATACGCTTGCCGCTACAATCGGTGCAAGTTATATAAATGATTTTACTCTTTATTCCCGCAATTTTAAGGTAATTATTCAAGCAGAAGATTCTGCCCGCCAAACACCGGAGCAAGTGGGCAATTTGTATATAAAGTCAAAGACAGGTGCCATGGTGCCGCTTTCCGCAGTTGCAAATATTACGCCGAGCCTTGGCCCAAGTATTGTTGAGCGTTTTAATGCCTTCCCTTCGGCTAATTTGGTTATTACACCTGAAGGCATAAGTTCCGGGCAGGCAATAAGAGAATTGGAAACACTTGCACAAAAAGTCTTGCCGGAAAATTATGCACTTTCTTGGAGCGGTACTGCTTTGGAAGAAACACAAAGCGGCAGTTCTTCAGCTTTAATTTTGCTTTTGGGTATTGTTGTTGTTTTCCTGATTTTGGCAGCACAATATGAAAGTTGGTCGCTCCCGTTTTGTGTTTTAACTGCGGTGCCTTTTGCTATATTCGGTGCATTTTTAGGTACTTGGTTTAGGGGTTTAAGTAACGGTATATATTTCCAAGTCGCTATGGTTGCACTCGTTGGGCTTGCGGCAAAAAACGCAATACTTATTGTGGAATTTGCTCTGCTTCTTAAACAAAAAGGTGCAAGTGCCGCAGCGGCTGCCATGCAAGGTGCAAAAATACGTTTTAGGCCTATTATTATGACTTCTCTTGCTTTTATTTTAGGGACTGTTCCGCTCGCCACAAGTTCCGGTGCAGGGGCGGCAAGCCAAATTTCACTTGGAACTGCGGTAGTTTTCGGTATGCTTGGGGCGACTGTTTTTGCGCCGTGTTTTGTACCTTTATTCTTTTATTTGCTTAACAGGAAAAAAGGCGAAACACCTAATTTTGAATTACCTAAAGGAGATAGAGAATGAAAAAGTTATTTTTACTTTTAATTTTTACGGCTTTTACTTGTGCCTGCATGCTTGGGCCGAAATATAAAAAACCCGTATATGATTTGCCGGAAAATACTTCTGAAGATACGGAATATTTTGCCTCACTAAATCCAAATTGGTGGGAAATGTTTCAAGACGATACCTTAAATAAAATTATAGATGAAGCCCTTGTTTATAATACCGATTTGCTTGCCGCAACAGCGCGGCTTGATTATGCGCGTGCAAATTATATTGGTGCGCGCGGCGGCCGTTTGCCTAGTGTGCAAGCAAATTTTAACCCGGCAAAAGCGGATACAAATACACCATATATTACAGGTGTAAGCGAGGCTAATTTAACTGCCGCTTTTGAAATTGATTTATTCGGGAAATACCGCGCTTTAAGCAAGAGCGCTTATGCAAGTTGGCTTTCATCAAAAGCGGCGCGCGAACAAGTGCGGCTTACTTTAATCGGGCAAGTTGCACGTGCCTATTTTAATGTTTTATCTTTACAGTTACAATTTGAAATCGCAAAACATGCGCTTGCTTCAAGGAAAGAAGATTTTAAAATTTACCAAGTGCGCCTGCAAAACGGTTATATAAATAAAGTTGATTTTAAGAGGGTGGAAGCGGAAATGTATTCCGTCAGCGCACAAGCGGAAACCGTGTATTTAAAACTCTTAAAAGCGCAAACAAATTTGCAAGTATTACTCGGTAAAAGCCCAAAAGATATTGTGGAAAACCCTTTAAAAACAAAAACCACACTTGGTGAAATTTTTATTTTGCCGGATGT
>CAMUXX010000128.1 GCA_947164805.1 uncultured Elusimicrobia bacterium
AATATAAAATACCCCTTATGTTAATAAACATAAGGGGTATAAAAACTATAATTTGCTTACTGCTTTATTATACCGCCGGCAAGTAGAATTTCCCCATCATAAAACACAGCACTTTGCCCCGGGGTAACTGCCATTTGCGGTTCTTTGAACACAACTTTTACTGCATTGTCTGTACCAAAAATTTCCGCTTCGGCCGGTTTATGTTGCGCGCGTATTTTAACTTGCGCTTTAAAACTTTCAGTAGGCGGAATTGATACCCAATTTATATTTTGTACAGTAATTTCTTTAGAAAATAAATCATCTTTACCGCCCACAATTACGCGGTTATGGCAAGAATCAAGGCCGATAACATAAATAGGCTCTTTAGTACCGCCACCGATAAGACCTTTGCGTTTGCCAATAGTAAAATTCCAAATACCTTCATGATGGCCCAAAACTTTTCCGGTTTTATCGACAATATCGCCGCGTTTGGGTTTAAATTGCAAAATATCTTTATAATCACCAGCATAGAAATCTTGGCTGTCCTGCCTTTTTGCTACAGGTAAATTATATCTTTCCGCCAAAGCGCGGACTTCTGTTTTTGTAAGTTCACTTAACGGGAAAATTATTTTTGAAAGTTGTTCTTGGCTTAAGCGGTACAAAAAATAACTTTGATCTTTTTTAATATCGCTTGCGGTTTTAAGTTGAAAACGTTTTAAATTATCATCGTAATTAATACGGCAGTAATGGCCGGTGGCAAATTTATCAAAATCAACACCCTGCTTTTTTACACCCTGCATTAGCAAACCGAATTTTAAATTTTGATTGCAAATCAAACATGGGTTTGGCGTTCTGCCGGCGGCATATTCTTGCTTAAAATTTGTTAAAACAATTTCGCTAAATTCTTTTGCCAAATTAACTGTTACTAAAGGTATACCGACAGATTTTGCAACGGCTTGGGCCGCTTCCAAATCTTCTTCTTCCGGGGCAAGGCAACCGCCTGTTATCGGGGGGATTGGCATAGACTTATCCCAAGTAAGCATCATAGCACCGATAACTTCATGCCCTTGCTCCTTTAAAAGATATGCAGATAAGGCGGAATCAACACCACCACTTATGCCGACGACAACTTTCATAAATTAATCTCCTAATTTCGAACTTATATCATACATTATTATTGCTGCTGATGCTGATGCATTTAAACTGCTCACACCGCCTTTTTGTCTAATCGCAATAATATCATCACAATGTTCTTTTGTCTTTTCCCTTAACCCTGTGCCTTCGGAACCGATAACGAGTAATGCCGGGTAAGCATAAGAGAAATGTTTAATATCTTTGCCCGCCATATCTGCACCGTAAACCCAAAAGCCTTCTTCCTTTAAATCAATAATTGCAGTATTTAAATTTGAAACTTCCACTATATTTAAAGTCTCCAAAGCACCGCAAGCAACTTTATGTACGGCAGGTGTTATACCGACAGTCCTGTGTTTTGGAAGTAGTACGGTTGAAAACCCAAGGCAAGCCGCACTTCTTAGCATCGCGCCTAGATTTTGAGGATCGGTAACTTCATCTAAAGCAAGCCAAAGTTCTTTTTTACCTTGTGCTTGAAAAATTGCATCACTCAAACGCAAAGTTTTTAACGGCTCGGCGCGTGCAATTAACCCTTGGTGGTTTTGCCCGTTTACCATACTGTTCAAAACTTTTGCCTCAACACTTTTTATGATAACATTTGCCGCTTTTGCCATTTTAATAACTTCATCAACGGCACGGTTTTTTGCTTTATCTTTGACGATATAAAGTTCAAAGATGTGGCGTTTTTTGCTTTTTAAAGCTTCGCGTATAGGGTGAACACCAAACATTAATTCTTGTTTATTTATCATAATTAATCCTCAAAATTTAAATTTGCACCGAAACTTGTGCCTACGCTTACTGCCGCGCGTACTTCCTGCCCTTTTGGATCAACACGTTTTAATTTTGAAACTGCTTCTGCAATAGGAACAGAAACAATTTCCGTTCCCTTTAAAGCAACCATGTACCCTGTTTTGCCTTCTAAAATAAGGTCAACCGCTGCACTGCCAAAACGTGTGGAAAGCCATCTGTCAAAAGCGGTCGGTGTCCCCCCCCTTTGCAAATGCCCAAGCACTACAACGCGGCACTCAGTTTTAATTTTGCTTTCAACCATATTTGCAATTTTTTGTGCTATACCGCCAAGGCGGATAGGGTCGGTTGAGCCCGCAACAGTTTTTTGGACGGCCATTTCGCCTTTCTCATTTTTTGCGCCTTCCGCTGCCACAATAATGCTAAATGTTTTGCCTTGTTTTTGACGTTTTAAAATTGCATCAACAATAACATCATCATTATAAGGTATTTCCGGTATCAAACAGATATCACCACCGCCGGCTATACAAGAACGCAAAGCAATCCAACCGGCATAACGGCCCATAGTTTCAATAATCATCACACGATGATGCGCTTCCGCAGTTGAGTGTAAACGGTCTACTGCATCGGTAGCAATACTTAAAGCACTGTCAAAACCAAAAGTATAATCGGTAGCGGACAAATCATTATCAATAGTTTTAGGTACACCTACAATTTTTACACCTTTATCAATAAATTGTTTTGCCATTGATAAAGTGCCGTCCCCCCCGATAGTAACCAAAGCATCAATTTTATTTTTTTCTATATTTTGTAAAACAAGATCTGAAACATCTTTCGGGTTTTCCGGAGAACCGTGCGGTGCTAAAGTGTAGCGAAAGGGGTTTGCAATATTGCTTGTTCCAAGTATTGTTCCGCCCCGTGTTAAAATACCGGATACTGTTTTGTTATCAAGCACGATAAAATCATTTTTCACAAGCCCGTCAAAACCATTTTTAAAACCGTAAACTTCAATGTTTTCTTTTAAAGCATATTTTGTTACTGCACGGACAACTGCATTTAACCCGGGGCAATCCCCACCGGCAGTAAGAACGCCGATTCTTTTAATATTGATCATTTTCCCTCCTTAATATTTCCCGCTTTTTTTGCAACTTCCTGTATTATCCAATCAGGCGTTGATGCGCCTGCGGTAATTAAAATATTTTTTGCATCTTCTAAATTTTCTTTTTTAACTTCTTCGGCAGTTTCCACATGCAAAACTTTTTTGCAAAGTTCGCCACAGAGTTTTGCCAGGCGCGCCGTATTTGCACTATGTTTGCCACCGACGACTATAACAAGGTCCGCATTTTTTGCAAGTTCCAAAGTTTCTTTCTGCCTTTGTTTTGTAGGAGTACAAATCGTATTTGATATTTGGCAAATTTTTGATTTTTGTTTTATAATTTCCGCCGCATCAAAAAAAGTTTGCTCTTTTTGTGTTGTTTGGGCAACAACATTTACTTTATCGTAAAAAGGTAATTTTTTTGCTTCTTCCGCACCGGATACAACAATACCTCTGCCTTGTGTGTAGCCAAGAAGGCCGATAACTTCCGCATGCTCGGCATCACCAATAATCACGGTATAATAACCTTTTTTTGC
>CAMUXX010000129.1 GCA_947164805.1 uncultured Elusimicrobia bacterium
AATATAAAAGAAGCAAGCAAAATGTTTATGATTGCCGCTGAAAAGCAACCGAAAGATTTAAAAACACAAACGGCGGCGGCAAATGTTTTAGCACAAGACGGTGATTTTGATGCTGCAAAAAAATATTTAGATAAAGCCATGGAAATTGATAATACCAATCCTGATTTGTGGACTATTTCCGCCCAAATAGATTCTCATAACGGTGATTATGCAAAAACCAGGCAAGATTTCCAAAGTGCCTTGCAAGGTTATGAACAAAAACTAGGGGAAATAGAGGACCAGGCCGAAAGGCAAAGAATTGAAAAACAAATGCAACAAATAAATGAATATTTAGAACAAATGGACCAGGCCGGAATTTAATTTATGGAAAATACTTCTTTGTCTAAGCAACTTTTTAATACATTTAGTGCCGGCAGAACTCCGTGCGCTGATGATTTACCCACCGGGAAAATGTATCAGATTTTAGAAGATCCTTTCGGGCTTTGGTGCCACTTCCACGCACCTAAAAATGAGGCTGTTGAAGAGCCTAATTTGTACGAAAATTTGCGCGGCAAAACTGATAAATTAATACGCGAACATTGGATTTACGAACATTGTAAAAACCCTGTTACAATTACGGGAAATGACAGTGAAAAATTCATAAATACTATAAAGGCTATGCAAGAGGGTGCGGAAGGAATTATCGGCGGAACTTTATGGGATTTGCGCGGTGCGGAAGGCCTTTACGGCGGCGTAAATTTTTTGTTAAAAGTTCCGCAAGGGCAAAGTGTGTTTGGGGCGTATCATTATAAAATCGTGCAACTGAAACGTGCCGGGGAAATGAAGGAACATTATGCTTTGCAAACTGCACTTTTAAATAAAATTTTAACGGAAATTCAGGGTTATGATGCCGGTGAGGCATTATTTATTTTTAAAGCAAAAGAACAAATTTTAACTTGCGCACGTGTTATGGAACGCGCAAAAAATGCGGCAGTACTTTATCACTCAATAAGAAGGGGGGAAACTGTACCGGAAGCCAAAAAACCGCCGAAGGGTGCGCTTTCACCTTGGCGTGTTTACGCAAATAAATATGTTTTTGAAAAGCATGATTTGGTTTTAATTCCGCATTTAAATAATACCATGCGTGAAATTCTGCGTAAAAATAATATTAATACTTATGATGATATTGTTACCGCCGGTTTTGAAAAAATAAAAGAGTTACTTTCCGATCCTACTTACCCGGAAAATACCCCTGTTTTAACATACGCGCATGCTTTGGCTTATGTTAAAAATAAACCTGTTTTGAGGGCAAAAGGAAAATTCCCGCCACCGACTAAAAAACGCAATTTGTATTTTGATTTTGAGGCGACCGAAACCTTCCAGGAAAATAATGTTTCCTTTATTTATTTAATCGGTATTTGGGATAAAGAGGAAGATAAATTTATCCCATTTGTCGCGAAAGAAGAAAAGGAAGAAGAAATAATTTTTAAACAATTTGCAAATTATGTTGCGGACTGTGGGCCTGATGTGGCACTTTATCATTGGACGGAATATGAAGTAAAAAAAATGAAAGCGCTTTGCAATAAATACCCAAATATTAAGGCGGAACTTGAGCGTTTGGTTTCCGCTTGCGTGGACCTTAAAATTGAAGTGGAAAAGGCATTTTATTTACCTGCGCCGAGTTTATCTTTAAAGGCGGCCGCGCCTGCTTTGGGTTTTAATTGGCGCCAAAAAGATTGCGGTGCGATGGACAGTATGGTTTATTTTACGAAGTGGCTTAATACGGGTGATGAGGCCGCACTCAAAAAAGTTTTGATGTACAATGAAGATGACTGCATTGCCATGCTAAAAGTTGAACTTGCTTTGTGTGATTTACTTGCCCGCGGGGAAGTATTGGAAGTATCTGAGTTGTTATAAAATTTATAAAAGGAGTAATTTATGCGTAAATTTTTATTTATTATTACTGTGTTAACTGTTGCATTTATAGCAGGATGTTCTGAAAAGACAGATACTAGCAAATCTGTTAAAAAAGAAAATACGGAAGTCAAAACCGAAACTACAAATGAATCTAATTTAAATAAAGAATATCTGAATAAAGAACTCCTTAAAGCTAGTGAGGAAGGTGATACTGAAGAAATAAAAAAACTATTTAATGTAGGTGCTGACCCAAATACAATCAATATTTATGGTCAAACAGCATTAATGCTTGCTTGCCCAGAAGCAAATTATGAAATAGTGAAAATTTTACTTTCCACCGGAGTTAATGTTAATGCCAAAGATAAAGATGGTAATACTGCTTTAATGTTTATTATGCCATATGGTTACTATGAAACGAATTATAGTAAAAAAATAATGGAACTTTTAATTTCTTATGGAGCAGATGTTAATGCAACTAATAATAGCGGAAATACTGCTTTAATGAGAATTGTTTCCGATTTTACAGATGGTGAAATGGGTGAAAGAGATAGAATAGAATTGATAGATACAATGCTTGCTGCTGGAGCAGATGTTAATATAGCAAATAGAGATGGAAAAACTGCACTAATGCTCATAATTATAGATCCATATAATGACTATGGTAAAATTGCGACAAAATTATTAGCAGCGGGTGCTGATATTAATGTCATGGACAATAAAGGTAGAACTGTCTTAATGGATTTTGTAGATAAAGTAGATGAAAAAAAGGCTGCTTGTGCTGATAAAGATATAGGAGGAATTGAATGTGATGTGCCATACCCTAAAACAAGTAAAATTATGGACTACCTTAACACATTACTTTCTGCCGGGGCAGATATAAATGCTAAAGATAAAAACGCTAAAACTGCATTAACATTAGCCAAAGAAAAAGGCAATGAAGAAATCGTTAAACTTCTCAAAGCCGCAGGGGCGAAAGAATAATATATTTAAAATGATATTAAAAAAGGGCTGTAATAACAGCCCTTTTTTAGTGTGTGAATTTTGCAAAAATTATTTTCAAAAACAATTACAAAAACCAACCAAACAACTTGTCAAATAAGCCTTTTTTTGTCGTCTTAACATCTTCGTCAAAGGTCTTGGCAAGTTCTTCCAAAAGTTCTTTTTGGCGGGGGGTAACTTTTTTGGGCACTTTAATGTTAAGCACAACACGCATTGCACCTTTTTTATTTTGTTTACCCAACATAGGCATGCCTTGCCCGTCGAGCGAAAGAACGCTACCGTCAGTTGAACCTTTAGGGATTTCTACGGTTAATTCTTCTTTCATCAAATTGTTTATTTTGATTTCACCGCCCAAAACTGCTTGTGGGTAAGAAATTTCCGTATTCAAAATTAAATCGGCATCATCGCGTTCAAAAATTTTGTGCGGTTTAACTTTTACTTGCAAATATAAATCGCCGTAACCGCCGTCAAGTGTACCGATATCTCCGCCGTTTGCAACACGCAAAACACTGCCCTCTTTTATGCCGGCAGGGAGTTTGATTTTTAAAGTGTTTTTCTTTTTTGTTCTGCCGCTGCCTTTAC
>CAMUXX010000130.1 GCA_947164805.1 uncultured Elusimicrobia bacterium
GTATCGTCGTGAAATTAAAGGCATATCAGCAACTTTTTATGGGTTGTTAAATAAAATTGTGACTTCATTATTGTTACCACCTGCGCAACTTGTTGCGCGGGCGGAAGATGCCAAATAAAGTGCGGCAGAGGGGGGATTAAAAACAATACCCCCCGGTTAAGGGGGGTATTAAACTATATTAGGTAATAATTAATTTCCGCGTTCGTCATAGTCTTTTAATTGCCTTGCGCGGCTTGGATGGCGTAAACGCCTGATGGCCTTAGCCTCAATTTGCCTAACGCGTTCACGCGTAACATTGAACATTTTGCCCACATCTTCAAGCGTGCGGGGATAACCGGAATCAATACCGAAACGGAGCTTGATAATTTTTGCTTCACGCTCGGTAAGTTTGGCGAGGACATCGGCAACTTCTTGCTTGCGCAAAAATTCCGCTGTTGAAGCAGCCGGGTTTGGGCCTGTCTTATCTTCGATAAAATCTTCAAGGTTTGTATCTTCGTCATCACCGATTGGGGTGGAAAGTGATACAGGATCTTGCATAATTTTTAAAATACTTTTAACCTTTTCCGCAGAAATATGCATGGCTTTTGTATAATCTTGCACGTCAGGTTCACGCCCTTGTTCTTGACGTATTTTATTGCCAACTTTTGTTAATTTGGAAACAAGTTCCTTCATGTGTACCGGTATACGGATAGTGTTTGCCTGGTCCGCAATAGCACGGTTAATGCTTTGGCGTATCCACCAAGTTGCATAAGTGGAGAATTTAAAACCGCGTTTATATTCAAACTTTTCAACAGCCTTCATTAAACCAAGGCCGCCTTCTTGAATTAAATCAGAAAGTTCCAAACTTGAATTAACGTGTTTTTTTGCAATAGATACAACCAAGCGCAAATTTGCACGGATAAGTTTAACTTTGTCTTGTAAAATTGCATTTTCAAAGTTATCAATACGTTCATTTAAAATCGCAAAATCTTTTTCCGTCATCGGTACAATTTGCATTAAGCGTTCATAACGCCTTTGTGTGCTTAAAATATTTTCAATACTTCTTTCCAAATGTTCAGCACTGTCAGCATGGGTTTTGGTTATAAGTTGCCTTTCGGTAATTTTTTTCTTTTTATATTGGTTCAAAAGTTTTTGTGCTTCTTTAAGGGGAACAAAATAATTATCAAAGCGTTCCATATCATTTTTGCAGCTTTCAAGTTTTTCCGCTAAGTCTTTAATTTTATTTGTTAAACGCTTAATTTTGTTTTGGTTCAAATTAAGTTTTGTTATTCTATCAACAACTTCCTTTTGTTTGGCCTGTAAAGCGGTTGTATATTTATTTTCCAAAGCCGGGCTTAATTTGCTATTTTTTAATTTCAACATAAGGGCAGTAATTTCTTTTTCGCGCCTTGCAATTAAGGTGGTGGCTTCTTTTAATTTTTTACGCATATTGGCAAGCTCACGCTCAGTTCTTTTGCCGCGGGGCATAAGTTCTTTGGTGGTCATTTCATCTTGGTCAACAAGTTCTTCCCAAGAGCAAATTTCACGCATTGTGATAGGGGAAGATAAAACAAGCTGCCTTAAATATTGTTCGCGGTCGCGGATATTACGGGCCAAAGTTATTTCTTCGTCGCGGCTAAGCAAGGGAACTTTACCCATCTCAGACAAATACATCCTAATAGAGTTTGATGCGTCCACAACAGGCAATGCTTCTTCCAAAGTTACCGGTCTTTCATTGATAATTGAAGGATCCAGTTTTTTATCGTTTATTACGTCTATTCCCAGGTCAATAAGGTTATTTACATCTTCTGAGTCTATTTCAGAAGAACCTAAAGATTTTGATATTTCTTCAGAGGTCAAATAACCTCTTTCTTTACCTAATTCCGCTAATTTGTTTGATTTTTTACCGTTTTTTGCCATATTTCTTCCTTTACTTTGACTTTAATTTTTTTTGTATTTCTATTTGTTCTTTTAATAGTGTTAAGGGCACTTGCCCCGGGCCGTAAGAACTTAACTGTTGTTGCAATTCTTTATAGCGTTTTTGCAAATAAAAACCCTCAATCCTTTTAACAAGGGTTGGGATCTCAATTTTCGGTTTAAAGCCTTGCGGCACATCTTTTGCTAAAAGTTCCAAAATAAAATCTTTAAACTCCGGCATAGTTTGTATTAATTTTTGTGTTAAACCATAGCCGTCAGCGTTTTCTTTGTATAAGAGCGCTACATTTTTAAGTATAATGCCAATTTCCGTTTTTTGCAAGGGGGTGTTTTGTAAATTTTCACACAAAGTTATATAAGCCGGGTATTTTAAAATTATTCTGACTAAAGAAATCTCCGCCGGTAAAAACTTATTTATTAGGTTTTGCTTTACAGTTTTCACTTCTGTGGTTTCTTGTTTATCTGCTGGCTTTTTTTGTTTATTTGAGTTTTCAAGCAATATGCTTTGCTCTATGCCCAAGCGGTTTGCGGCAAGGGCTGTCCACTCGGCTTTAATGATTTTATCCTGCTGGCGGGAAATTATATCCATAATTTCAGCTGCAAATTCAGATTTCTCTTTTGCACTTATTGCATTTGCGCCATTTAAAAATTTATCTAACTGATAATTAATAATGTCTTTTCCGTTTTGGGTTATTTCTTTAAATTTGTCAGCACCATATTTAATAATGTATTCATCAGGATCTAGACCTTCCGGCAAAGTAGCAACTGTTACATAAAAACCTTGCTCAAGTAAAATTAATGCCGTGCGCTTGGAGGCTTTTAGCCCTGCAGTGTCCGGGTCAAACAAAACTGTAACGGTGTCTGTATAACGTTTTAAAAGTTTGGCATGGTTTTCATTGAAAGATGTCCCAAGCGGGGCCACACAATTTTCCACACCGGCCTGATGCGCCGCAATAACATCCATATACCCTTCAAGCAATACGGCACGGCCTTCTTTTCTAATAGTAGGGGCAGCAAAATTTAAGGCATACAAGACGCGGCTTTTTGAAAATAAAGGTGTATCGGGCGAATTTAGATATTTTGGCATACCGTCCCCTAAAACACGGCCGCCTAACGCTACTGTTTCTCCCCTATGATTTAAAATAGGGAACATTAATCTGTTCTTAAATAAATCTGTTCTGTTTGAATTAATAAGCCCGGTTTTTCTAAGTTCGTCCATAGTGAAACCTGCTTTTAAAGCCGCTTGGCAAAGCCCGTCAAAAAAACTTAAACCGAGTGCAAATTTCTCCACCGTTTCTTTGGTCAGAGACCTGCTTTTAATATAATTTCTTGCATTTGCACCGCGTTCTGAAAATAATTGTTTATGATAAAAGTCTTTTGCAAAATCCATTAATTTGTAGAGTTTTAAACGGGCTTTTTCTTCTTCGGTTAAAAGGTCTTCCTGGTGCCAATCAATACCTGCGCGTTCGGCAAGTTTACGGGCGGCTTCGTTAAAAGACATATTTTCAATTTTTGAAGTATTCCATTTTGATATATCAGGTAA
>CAMUXX010000131.1 GCA_947164805.1 uncultured Elusimicrobia bacterium
GACATGAAATACAAAGAAGCCTATTCTTTGTACAAGCAAGGTTATTTAGTTGAAGCCCAAAATAAATTTGAAGAAATTTTAACATTAAATCCTAATGAAGAAGAAGCCCGTGTCTGGATAGAGCGTATAAATAATGAATTTACTAAAATACATACCAGAAGGGGTTATTATGCTTACAAACAAGGTGATTATCAGGAAGCTTTAAACCAATGGTACAATGTCTTGCTAATAAAGAAAGATGATCCGGCTTTAAATTCAAAAATTGCAGAAGTGGAAAATTTAATAAAGAAAGAGGAAAGTGAAAAAGTTCTCAACCAGGCTTTTGAGTATTATACAAAAGGTAGGCTTGTCGATGCTTATAGGGAATTTAACCGCGCTCATGAAATACAACCCGGAGAACAGCAAACACAAAAATTTATTTTGCAACTTAGGGAAGAAATTGCTAATAGTTATTATAATGCAGGTAATAAGGCTTATAATGAGAAAAAATATAATACCGCTATTGCAAATTGGAAAGAATCTTTAAAATGGGGTTATAGCAAACAAGATATTTCTGTTTTAATAAGAAGTGCGCAAAAGGCAAAAAGTATTTCTGCAATGGCAAAAAATGCCCGCAGTTCTACTACAAGTGTTGAGACAAAAGTATTGAAAGAAGAAAAATGTCCGCCGTGCCCGACTTTAAAGTGTAAACCCTGCCCTGTCGTTTTTGAGGAAAATAATAACGGCACAATTCAAGAAGTCTTACCGGTCGCAAATTCTTCTAAAAATAAAGAAGTTGCAACATCTAAAACAGTAGTTACAAATATAGAAGATACCCCTGAAGGAACAACCACAACTACAAAAACGCAAATTACAACAGAGGTAAAAGTAAATACAGGTGATAAGTTACCTCCTGTTGATACCAATGTAGAAGGCGAACAAGAGGATTTCCCTGCACAGGCAATAGTTGAAAAAACTCCTACTCCAAGGGTTTCTGAGGCTGCCCGTCAGGCGTCTATTAGGCATTACCGTTATGGTGTAGCAGCTTTCCATGAAGCTAATTATGAGAAAGCTAAAGAAGAATGGCAAGCAGCACTTAACCTAAATCCGGAAAACTCCGATGCCGCTTTGGGTTTAAAGAGAATAGAAGAAAGGTATAGTAATACAGGTAAATATGATTAAAAGAATAAGTACAAGATGGTTTATTTGGTTTACGATGGTGGCAATATATGCTATTATCGTCGGTGGGTTGTTGTATTTCAATTTGTTTAAAAGGGTTTTTGATCTTAATTTGCAAAATCAGGTTATTGATACTGTTCGTCAAAATGCCAGCGTTTTAGTAGAAGGTTTGGTGTCCCCCAAGGGTTATTTAACTATTCCGGAAAGTGAAATAATTTCTTCTTGGCCACGTCAGGATAACAGAATAAGTAATATAGTTTATTTTAACGGTAATGGGACTGTTAGATGGCATAAAAATCTTGATTTACTTGATATGCCGATTACAGATTATCAGCGCGGCGGATATTTAGAAACAAATGCCATAGAAGAAGCCGTAAGAACAGGCCTTCCGAGTGTAAAAATAAAAAAAGAAGGTAATTACTATGAAATAGCAATACCTCTTAAAGCTAAAGGGGATAAAATAGCCGGCATTATCAGTATTGATGTATCCAGAAAACAGGTAAAGGAAGAAATAAAAAAAGCATTAACTTGGTATTTAATAGGCTCGGCAATCATTTTTATTTTAATGGGTTTTGTTTTGTATATTTTTGTTATAAGAAGCGTAACAAATCCGATACTCCAGTTAGCTGAAGGTATAGATAATATTTCTACTAAAAGTTTCGTTTTAAACTTTTCTTCACGTGGGGATGAAATCGGTATATTGGCGCAGGCAGTTGAAGGTTTTTTGGGCAAAGTTAAAAAGGAACTTGAAGAACAAGAAGAGTTGGAAGAAAACCGCTTACATTATGAACAGGAATGGTGGTCTTCTGTCTTAGCTGTAACAATAGCCAAAGGTACGAGGGCTATAGTTGTAGATGAAAATAACAATATTATGCATGCTAATTTTGAATTAAAGATACAAAAAGATGGCCCTGTTCACTTGTTAGATATTTTTGGTGGTACTCAGCAGGATATCGTTAATATCGTGGGTAGGGCTATGGATAACCCCGGCAAGATATTTAGAACTGTTACAAAAAGCGGGAGCCATGTCTTTTCAATAAAGGCTTTGCAACTTGCTTCTAAAGGTGGTATAATAAGAACTATAATAATTTTGGAACCAAAAAAGTAGTTTTAGGAGGATAAATGAAAATAGAAATAAAAAATATTAACTTAAAATCAATAATACTTTCGGCGTTTCCGTTGTTAGTATTTGCTTTGTGTCTTGTAAATTATGTTTTACAAGTATCAAGCATGCCGGACATGAGTTTAATGCAACAAATATTGCAAATTATTTTGTGGACGCTGGTAGATACAATGGTTTATTCTATACTGATTGTTATTTCTGCCTTCGTATATAATTTATTTTGTTCTTTCGGCATGAGGGGTTTAACATTTACTATTGAAGAACCTGCAACCAAAGAAGAAGTAAAAGAAGAAAATTAATATAAAAGGAGAGATGTTTAAATGAAAAAGTATTTTGCTACTTTTGCTGTATTGGCAATGTGTGCCGGTTTGGTTTTTGCTGCTACACCAAAAAATAATGTGGCTAAAACAAAATCTGCAGTTAAAGAAGTTCCGGTAACTGTTATCGTTATGGATGATGATACTACCGGTGGTGTTGATTCTGCTTTAAATTCAGGTTTGGAACAAGTATTGGGTACAAAATTAAATGTTACAACTGTTAATCGTTCAGTGGCATTAAATGATCCTAAATATCAGGGTTTAAATTTGGATTTTATGCCTTTATATCTAGTAGAAAAAACCCCTTTAGTGCAAGAAAAATTTGATAGGTATATAAAATCTGGACAACTTAAAGAACATAACAATCAATTAGTTTTTGAACATCAAACCAGAAACGGTGTTTATGCTAATAAAGAATTAAGACCTATGGAAATTGATTTATTTGTTATGTCCCAATGCCCTTATGGCGTTAGGGCTGAAAACCAAATTATTGATTTAATGAAACTTGAAAGGCTTCCTAAAGGTCTAAAAATCAATGTTCGCTATATTGCCAGCGAAAGGAACGGCGAAATTAACAGTTTGCACGGTTCTGCCGAATGGGAAGAAGATGTAAGACAAATTATTATTCGTGAAAAATATCCCAAAAAATTCTGGAAATATCTTGAAATCAGAAATAAAGATTATAGAAGTTCTTTATGGGATAGGGCTGCCGAAGAAGCCGGTATTAACCCAAGAATTTTCGCAAAATATTGGAAATTTGGTTTAGAGAAACTTAAAGAAGATATGAAAATTACCGATGAATATAATGTTTCCGGTTCACCTACAGTTATTTGGCAGGGCAGAACTGTAACC